>DATCNF010000440.1:0-2782 GCA_036565325.1 Candidatus Dormiibacterota bacterium
GTGGCCCGCGGAGCTGCCGCTGGGCGTCGCCTATTCGGCGGCCGACCTGGCTCCGGGAGGCCTGACACAAGCCGACTCGCTGGAGACCGCGCGCCGTTTCGGGGCCGGGGGCGCGGACCTGGTGCGGGTGCTCGCCGGCCAGACGGTCTGGGAGACCCGGCCCGAGTACGGCCGGACATACGGCGCCGTCTACAGCGACCGGGTGCGCAACGAGTGCGGCGTGCCCACCATCGCCTTCGGCCAGATCACGACCATCGACGAGGTCAACACGCTGGTGGCGGCCGGCCGCGCCGACCTCTGCATACTCGACCGGTGATCCAACGCTGGGAGGCGTTCTCGCCCTTCGTCCAGGGCGCGATCGCGCTGCCGCCCCTCTCGGTGCTGCTGTTCCTCGTGAACCTGGGGCCGTTCAACCAGCCGGTCTGGCGCTCGGTCCTCTACGGGATCTTCGAAGGCGCGGTGGTCACGGGACTGCTGCTGATCGCCAGCGCTACCGAGAAATCGAAGCGGAGCGCCGGACCCCCGCCGGCTCCCTGATCAGGTCTGCCGCCTTCTCCCCGATCATGATCGTGGGTGCGTTGGTGTTCCCGCGCGGCACCCGCGGCATCACCGAGGCGTCGGCCACCCGCAGCCCGGCCACGCCGTGCACGCGCAGCTGGTCGTCGACGACCGCCATCCGATCGGAGCCCATCCGGCAGGTGCTGGTGGGGTGGTACAGGGTGGCTGCGCGCTCCCGGATGTAGCCCTCGATCTCGGCATCCGTGTTGGCCTGGGGCCCCGGCATCACCTCTTCCTTCCGGTAGGGATCCAGGGGCTTGCCCTCGCCCAGGCGGCGGCAGATCTTGAAGCCGGCCACCAGGCCGGCGAGGTCCCGACGCTCCGGGTCGGACAGGTAGCGCGCCTTGATCACGGGCGCGTCGGTGGCCTTATTGGAGGCCAGCTCGATCTCGCCTCGGCTCTGGGGCTGGAGCAGGATCGCGCCCGCCGCAAAGCCATGCTGAGGCACGATGCCGGCCGCCTCCTGCTCGGGGTCGTAGATGACGGCCGCGAACACCAGCTGGAGGTCGGGCGCGGGCAGACTGGGATCGGTGCGCAGGAAGCCGTTGCCCTCCGCGACGTTGGAGGAGAGCATCCCCCGGCCGCGGAGGAGGAACTCCACCAGGGAGCGCTTGGAGCCGGCGTTGAGCAGCGAGATCGGGGTGGTGAGCGTCCACTGCGCACCGATGGCCAGGTGGTCCTGAAGGTCCTGACCGACACCCGGCAGGTCGACCGCGACCTCGACACCATGCGCTTTGAGGTGCGCCGCCGGCCCGATCCCGGAGAGCATCAGGAGCTGCGGGCTGTTGATCGCACCGGCAGCGAGGATGACCTCGCGCGACGCGCGCTCGACACGGGACGGCCCGCCGTTGGTCGAGAGCTCGACCCCTGACGCACGGCCGTCTTCGAGTACGACCCGGTGCGCGAGCGCCCCTGTGATCACGGTCAGGTTGGGCCGCTTCAGGGCCGGCTTCAGGAAGGCGGAGGCCGCGCTCCAGCGGCGGCCATTGCGCTGGGTGACCTGGTTGAGGCCGATGCCCTCCTGAGCGGCGCCGTTGAAGTCGCGGTTCTCCGGCCAACCGAAGGTCTCGACACCGCTCTGGATCACGGCCCGGGTAACCGGGTTCACGTAGCGCAGGTCGGAGACGTCGAGCGGTCCGCCGACGCCGTGGTACTCGTCGGCACCGCGCTGGTTGTTCTCGGAGCGCTTGAAGTAGGGCAGCACGTCCTGCCAGCTCCAGCCCTCGTTGCCGAGTTTCTCCCAGCCGTCGTAGTCGGCCGGGTGCCCGCGCATGTAGATCATGGCGTTGATCGAGGAGCTGCCACCCAGCATCTTGCCGCGGGGCCAGAAGACCTCCCGGCCACCCAGCTCCGGCTCGGGGGCCGTACGGTAGTCCCAGTCGACCTCGGTGTGGAACAGCTTCCCGAAGGCGGCCGGGATCTGGATCTCGGTGCGCTTGTCGGGCGGTCCCGCCTCCAGCAGGAGGACCCGGGTGGCGGGATCCTCGCTCAAGCGGGCTGCCAGCACGCAGCCGGCACTGCCGGCCCCGACGATCACATAGTCATAGGTGCTCAAGCGGCCTTCAATTCTGGTTTCGCCCGCCGGGATGTCAACAGGGGAGCGCTGGCGACCAGCCCGACCCCAGCGATGATCACGGCCCCCGCGATCAGCTCGCGCAGGGTCAGCGTCTCGTGGCGGATCAGCGCGCCCAGCACGACCGCGACCACCGGGCTCACGTAGGACTGGGTCGCCACCAGCGGTATCGGCGCCACCCGGATCAGCCACAAGTAGCAGGAGAAGCCGACCAGGGAGCCGAACACGATCAGCCAGGCCAGGGCGGCGAGCGATGTACCCGACACGTGGTGGACGTCGAGGCGGCCGGGGTCGCCGACAGCGAGGGCGATGAGCAGGAAGGCGGCGCCGCCGCCCAGCATCTGCATGGCGTTGGCGAGCGTGGTCGATTCGGGCATGGCGCGGGTGCGGGTGAGGAGCATCCCCACCGTCCACCCGAAGCTGCTCAGCACCAGCACCACGGTCGGCAGCAGCGGGATCACCGAGGTGCTGGGATTGACGAGGACCACGATGCCGAGCAGCCCGATCCCGATCCCGGCCGCCGCCGGCCAGGTGATCCGGGCGCCGAAGAAGATCCGGTCGGCGAGGACCATCCAGATCGGAGAGGTGGAGACCGTGAGCGCCACCAGGCCGCTGGGCACGGTCTGCTCGGCCCAGACCATGGCGCCGTTG
>DATCNF010000441.1:0-5572 GCA_036565325.1 Candidatus Dormiibacterota bacterium
GAGGCGGCGTCGGCGGCCGCCAGCATCGGGTTCCCGGTCGTGGTCAAGGTCCACTCCAAGGACATCGCCCACAAGGCCGAGGTCGGCGGCGTCCGCCTGGGCCTGGCCGACGAGGCCTCCGTGCGCCAGGCCTTCGACGAGGTGATCGAGGCCGCCCGCCGCCACCACCCGGCCGCCCAGATCGACGGCGTACTGGTCTCCCGCCAGGTCGTGGCGGCCGGTGAGCTGATCGTGGGCGCCAAGCGCGACGCGTCCTTCGGGCCGGTGGTGGTGGCCGGGGTGGGAGGCGTCCTGGTCGAGATCATCCGAGACGCGGCACTCCGGCTGCCGCCCCTGGACGCCGAGGCAGCGCTGGCGATGCTGGGCGAGCTCCGCACCCGGCCGGCGGGCGACCTGGCCGCTGCCGCCGCCGCCCTGGTCGCGGTCGGCGAGCTCGCGCTCGACCTCGGCGACCGCCTGGTCGCGCTCGACGTCAACCCGCTCTTCGTGATGCCGGAGGGCGAGGGAGTGCTGGCCGGGGACGCGCTCGTGGTCCTGACCTGACCGAGGTCACCCTCCGCCAGCTCAACCGCTGGACGCTGGCACGGCAGCTGCTGCTCGAGCGCCACCACCTCGACCCCGTCACCGCCATCGAGCGGCTGGCGGGCATGCAGGCGCAGTACTCGCCCTCGCCCTACATCGGCCTCTGGACCCGCCTCCACGATTTCCGCCGCGAAACCCTCGACGAGGCCATCCGGGCGGACCTGGTCCTCAAGTGCACGCTGATGCGCGGCACCCTGCACCTGGTCTCGCGGCGCCAGTACCCGCTCTTCCGCGCGGCGACCCGCAACCCCTACCACGTGGGCGTGGTCGGGCGCCTGCGGCAGGCGGGCGTGGACACCGAGCTGATCCGGCGCGAGATCCTGGAGGCGGTCGGGGCGCGCACGCTGAGTCGCGCCGAGATCGCCCGCCTCACCCAGCACCACGTGCCCGACGGCGTGCAGTACTGGGGCGGCTGGAGCGCAGTGGCGGTGGCGGGCGACCTCATCAACCTCAGCGAGGACGCGCTCTATGGCCACTTCGGCGGCAGCCGCTATCGACTGGCGCTCGACGCGCCTGCCGAGCGCGAGGCGGGCTTGCGGCACCTGCTGCGCGCGTATCTCGCCGCGTTCGGCCCGGCCACCCGCGCCGACCTCGCGCAGTGGAGCGGGCAGGTGGTCGGCGTCTTCGCAGCCACCCTTGCTGAGCTCGACCTGGTCGAGCTTCCGGGCAAGCTGCTCGACCTCCCAGACGCCCCGCGCCCGCCCCAGGACACGCCCGCGCCGGTGCGCTTCCTGCCCAAGTGGGACAACCTGCTGCTGGGGTACGCGCGCCGCGAGCGGGTCCTGCCCGCCGCCTACCGAAGCACCGTGATCCGCAAGAATGGCGACGTGCTGCCCACCTTCCTGGTCGACGGCTTCGTGGCCGGGACCTGGGAGATCCGGCGGGCCAAGGGCTCCGCGAGCGTGACCCTGAGCCCCTTCGGCCGCCTGCCCGCCGCGACTCGCCGAGCTTTGGCGGAGGAGGCCGAGCGGCTGGCGGTGTTCGTGGCATGACGTCCCCCACCCCGCCCTGCGGGCGGACCTCCCCGCCAAGCGGGGAGGAGACGTTCGTGGCATGAGCGATCGGGTCGCCGCCATCGCCGGGGTGGCCGAGTCGGACCTGGGGGTGGTGCCGGACAAGACCTACCAGCAGCTGATGGCCGAGTCCTCCCACGCCGCCCTGGCCGAGGCGGGCCTGACCTTCGCCGATGTCGACGGCCTGTTCTCGGCCGGCGGCGAGGACTACGCCGCCACCATGCGCCTGGGGGAGTACCTGGGCGTCCGCCCCGACCACACCGACAGCACCAACATCGGCGGGGCCTCCTTCGTCGCCCACGCCGCCCACGCGCGGATGGCCATCGCCGAGGGCCGCTGCCAGGTGGCGCTGATCACCTACGGGTCGACCCAGCGCTCGCAGGGCGGCCGGCCGCTCGGCCGCTCCGGCGGCGTGCGCGGGCCGGCGCAGTTCGAGCAGGTCTGGGGCCTGCCGCTGCCGGTCGGCGCCTACGCGCTGGCGGCCACCCGGCACATGCACCAGTTCGGCACCACCGCCGAGCAGCTGGCCGAGGTGGCCGTGGCCACCCGGCGCTGGGCGCACCTTAACCCCAAGGCGTACATGCGCGACCTGATCACGATCGAGGACGTGCTCAACAGCCGTTGGATCGCGGAGCCGCTGCACCTGCTCGACTGCTGCCTGGTCACCGACGGCGGGGGCGCGGTGGTGGTGGTCAGCGCGGAGCGGGCGCGAGACCTGCCCAAGCCGCCGGTCTGGATCCTCGGCCACGGCGAGTCGCACACCCACCTCGGGATCTCGTCGATGCCCGACCTCACGGTCACGCCCGCGCGCTGGAGCGGGACCGACGCGCTGGCGATGTCCGGCGTCGGCCGCGACGAGCTGGACGTGGTCGAGCTCTACGACAGCTTCACGATCACCGTCCTGCTGACCCTGGAAGCGCTGGGCTTCTGCGGCCCCGGCGAGTCCGGCGCCTTCGTGTCGGGCGGCCGCACCGGGCCCGGCGGCGACTTCCCGATGAACACCAACGGCGGCGGCCTCAGCTACTGCCACCCCGGCATGTACGGGATCTTCACGCTCATCGAGGCCACCCGCCAGCTGCGCGGCGAGTGCGGAGAGCGGCAGGTCGACGGGGCGCGCCTCGCGCTCTGCAACGGGACCGGCGGCGTGCTCAGCAGCGCGGCCACGGTGGTGCTGGGCCGTGGCTGAGCGGCCCTACCCGGAGCCGGATCCCGAGACCCGCCACTTCTGGGACGCGGTGGCGGCCGGCCGCCTCGACATCCAGCGCTGCCGCGCCTGCGGCCAGCACGTCTTCTACCCCCGCGGCGCGGTCTGCCCGCACTGCGGCGGGCTCGGACTGGACTGGGTGCGCGCCAGCGGCCGCGGCACCGTTCACTCCTTCACGGTGGTGCACCGGGCGCCGCCCGAATTCGCGTCCGAGGCACCGTACGTGGTGGCTCTCATCGACCTCGAGGAGGGACCGCGCATGATGAGTCGGTTGCTGGGAGTAGAGCCGGCCGCGGTCGTGGTCGGCATGCCGGTTGAGCTGAGCATCAGCGGCGATCCGCCGCTGCCCTATTTCACGAGGAGGACTTAGATGGGTCGTTTCGACGGCAAGGTCGCCCTGGTCACCGGCGGCGCCAACGGCATCGGCGCCGCCACCGGCGAGCTGTTCGGGTCCCAGGGCGCGTCAGTGGTGGTGGTCGACCTCGACCAGGGCGCGTCCGACGCGGTCGCGGAGCGGATCAAGGGCGGCGGTGGGAAGGCGATCGGCGTGGCCTGCGACGTGACGAAGCGCGAGCAGGTGGACGCGGCGGTCAAGCGCGCGACCGACGAGTTCGGACGCCTCGACATCCTGGTCTGCTGCGCGGGCATCATCCGCGACAACCTGGTCTTCAAGATGACCGACGACGACTGGTTCGCGGTCATCAACACGCACCTCACGGGCACCTTCTTCTTCGCGCGCGCCGCGCAGGCGGTGATGACGCAGCAGCAGTACGGGAAGATGGTGTTCCTGTCCTCAACATCCGCGCTCGGCAACCGCGGGCAGACCAACTACTCGACCGCCAAGGGCGGCCTGCAGTCGATGGCGCGCACGCTGGCGATCGAGCTCGGACGCTTCAACGTCAACGTCAACGCGGTGGCGCCGGGCTTCGTGGAGACGCAGATGACGCGCACCACCGCGCAGCGCATGGGCGTCGACTTCGAGGACTTCAAGAAGGGCGCGGCGGAGATGATCGCGGCGCGCCGCGTCGGCCAGCCGATCGACATCGCCAACGTGATCGCGTTCCTGTGCAGCGACGAGTCCGGGTTCGTGTCGGGGCAGACCATTTACGCAGCCGGGGGGCCGCGCTCTTAGGCATGGCCCACGTCGCCTGCCTGACGTTTGATTTCGACGTGGTGTCGAGCTGGATCTGGCGCGACCAGGTCACACCCACCGCGCTCTCCCGCGGGGAGTTCGGCCTGGTCGGCGCGCGCCGGATCCTGGACCTGCTGGCCGGCGAGGGCATCGCGACCACCTGGTTCATCCCCGGGCACACGATCGAGAGCTTCCCGCTCGACTGCCGGGCCGTGATCGAGGCCGGGCACGAGGTGGGCCACCACGGCTACCTGCACGAGCCCCCTGCCGAGCTGGGCTCGCGCAAAGCCGAGGCGGCGGTATTAGATCGCTCGCTGGTGCTGATCCGCGAGCTCACGGGCGCCGACCCGGCGGGCTATCGGTCGCCCTCCTGGGACCTCTCGCCGCACACGGTCGAGCTGCTGCTGGAGCGCGGCTTCGTATACGACTCCAGCCTGATGGGCGACGACTACACGCCCTACCACTGCCGCACTGGTGACGTGGTGTCGAAGGACGGGCCCTTCTTGCGCGGCGAGCCGACGGCGCTGTGGGAGATCCCGATCAGCTGGTCGCTCGACGATTACCCGGCGTTCGAGTACACGCGGCGCGCCGGCGTGCTGCAGCAGGGCCTGATGAATGCGCGCGCGGTGCTCGAGAACTGGGTCTCCGACGCCGTGTACCTGAAGAACAACCTGGAGAGCGGGGTCATCACCTACACGATGCACCCGCAGGTGATCGGGCGCGGCCACCGCATGGTGATGCTGCAGGCGCTGATCGGCAGCCTGCGCGACCTCGGCTTCGAGTTCAGGACCATGAAGGAGGCGCTGGCCGAATGGCGATGAAAGTCAACCCCCTCCCCCACGGGGAGGGCTGGGGTGGGGGAGCCATTGTCTGCCCCCAGCCGCTGGCCGCCGAGGAGGGCCGCGAGGTTCTGCGTCGGGGCGGCAACGCCGTCGACGCGGCTGTGACCACCGCCTTCGTGCAGGGCGTGATCGACCCCATGATGAACGGCCTCGGCGGCTCCGGCGTGGCTGTCGTTTACACCGCGCGCGACCACCGGGTCACGGTGCTCGACTTCTATGCGCGGGCGGGCGGCCAGGTCCAGCCCGACCAGTGGGAGGAGCTCTTCATCCGCGAAGCGGCCGACCGCTACGGCTACGTGTGCGACGGCTGGGTCAACGACGCCGGCTACCAGTCGGTCGGCGTCCCCGGTACGGTGGCCGGCCTCGACGAGCTGCTGCGCCGCTTCGGCACCCTCGCCTGGGAGCAAGCGGTGACGCCGGCGGTCAAGTACGCGCGCGACGGCTTCCAGGTGACCGGCAACATCCGCTCCTTCTGGGTCACCGATTACGGCCCGGACGTGGTCGCCAACCACCTGCGCATCCAGTGGACGCCGGAGTCGAAGCGGATCTACACGAAGGACGGCGAGCTTTACGCGCTGGGCGAGGTCATCAAGAACCCCGACCAGGCCCGCACCCTGGAGCGCTTGGCGAGCGCGGGCGCGCGCGACTTCTACGAGGGCGAGATCGCGGCCGCCATCGCCGACGACTTCCAGCGCCAGGGCGGATACATCACCCGCGAGGACCTGGCCGCGTACAGGGTCGGCGCGGGCGAACCGGTACGCGGCCGGTACCGCGACCTCGAGGTGGTGGCGGCGGGCCC
>DATCNF010000442.1:0-2766 GCA_036565325.1 Candidatus Dormiibacterota bacterium
GGGCGTGGCCGCGCTGGCCGGTGCGCGGCATCTTGGGGCTCTCGCGGATCGGCTCACGGTGCCAGCCGGCGTCGAGCAGCTGGAAGCGCACGGTGTCCCCGGGCTCGATCTCCAAGACCGGCTCCAGCTCGCGGCTGAAGTGGTCGTGCAGCGTGCGCTCGTCGGGCTCCAGGGCGTGCTGCGTCACGGCTTGACACCGTAGTGCTTGGCCAGGTCCGCGGGCAGCATCCCGGCCGGGTCGACCTCGAAGATCGCGTCCGTTCGCTCCAGAGCGCGGGCGACCAGCGCGGAGCAGATGAGGTGGGACTTGCGCGTGAAGGAGATCCGGCGACCGCTGAGAACATTGACGGACACTGCCGCCATCTCCCCGAATCCGAATGCCTGCCCGACCAAGCGCTCCGCGTAGGCGACGGCCTGCCGGCGGTCGCGCGCGTCCGCGGTGTCGCCCAACCGGACCAGGTGGTACTCGCTCTGCTTGTACTTGGAAAGGTGATCGCGCCTGACCCCCGAGGCCTCCGCCTCCACGATCGCGCCGTCCGCCGCCACGATGATGGCGGAGTGGCTCCAGTGCGCATAGGGCCGGTCGGCGCCCCGGAAGCGCAAGCGCTGGCCAGACCGGATCAAGCGTGGGATCGGCCCCTTGCGGTGCGTGAGGATGAAGTCTCCCGGCTCGAAGTCGGTGGCCTCGTCGCCGGGGCCGAAGCGTTGGTGGCTCAGCGCTTCAGGTAGGCGAAGCCGAGCGCCCTGGGCCCGGTGTGGGTGCCCAGGACCGCCCCGATCTGGCCGGTCACCATCAGCACGCCGTCCTTCTTCAGCTCGGGGCCGATCTCGGTGGCGATCCGCTCCGCTTCCTCTGGCGCCTGCGCGTGCACGACCGCGACGTACTCCAGCGGATAGTCGTCGCGCAGCAGCTCGAGCATGCGCGGGATGGCGCGCCCTCGCGTGCGTACCCGGTCCAGCGGCTTGATCTCGCCGGCCGCCACCCCCAGCAGCGGCTTCAGGTCGAGCATGGTCCCGATCATGGCCTGGGCCCGGTTCACGCGCCCGCCCATCTCGATGTAGCGCAGCGTGTCGAGGAGGGCGATGATGCGCTGCTTCGGCACCCGCTCCTCGACGCGCTGCACCGCCGCCTCGAGCGAGCCGCTCAGCGCCGCCACCAGGCACAGAAAGGCGATCGTCATGGTCGTGCTCCGGCTGTCGATCACGTGGACCGGGAACCCCTCCACCGACTGGGCGCCCACCCGGGCGGCCTCCACGGTGCCGGAGAACTGTTTGCCGATGTGGATGGAGATCACCCCGTCGCACTCCTTCGACAGCCGCTCGTAGACGGCGGCGAAGTCGCCGGGGGAGGGCGCCGACGTGGTGGGCAGCTTCGACGCCTGGCCCAGCCGGTCGAAGAACTGGTCGGTGTTGAGGTCGATGCCGTCTCGGAAGGTCTCGTTGCCGAAGAGGACCTTCAGCGGCACCACCTCGATCCGGTGCTCGCGCGCCCAGTCCGCCGGCAGGTCGGCGGTGGAGTCGGTGACGACCCGGAACCCGGCCAGCGCTCCCCCCTACTCGACCGAGAGGATGAAGGGGTAGTGGTCCTGGCCCCCGGCCTGGACCTCCACCTCGAGGCCCGGGAAGCGCTCCTTGAGCGAGGCCGACAGCGCGTCGACTTCGGCATCCCCCGCCTCAGCCCCGCGATAGACCGTCACCAGCTCGTAGCCGTCGGGCCCCAGCTTCTTGAGGGCGTCCCCCACCACGTCCGCGTAGTCGCTGCCCGAGGTGTCGAGGCGGTCGTTGACGAGAGCGATCACGTCGCCCTTCTTGACGCGCATGCCATTGGAGCGGGTGTCGCGCACGGCGCGCGTGACCTCGATGGTCTGCACCCGGCCGGCGGCCGCCTTCATGGCCGCCGCGTTCTCGCCGGCCGGCTTGTCCGCGTTGAAGGCGATCACCGCCGCGATGCCCTGGGGAACGGTATGGGTCTCCACCACGTGCACCTGCTTGCTGGAGAGCTTGCCGACCTCGCGCGCGGCCAGCACCACGTTCTTGTTGTTGGGCAGGAGGATCACCTCGTCGTAGGGCAGGCCGTCGACCGCGGCGACCAGGTCGCCGGTGCTGGGGTTCATGGTCTGCCCGCCCTCGACGATGGCGTCGACGCCAAGGCCCTTCAAGATCTCGACCAGGCCGCTGCCCGAGACCACGGCCGCGATGCCCACGTTGTTGGGGCGCTTCTGGGCTCCCGCGGCGGCCGAGCCGTTGGGCTGCGACTCCTCGAGGATGCGCCGGTGCTGCGTCGACATGTCCCCCACGTTGAGCTTCTCGAGGCGGCCGAACCGGCTGGCCACCCCGATCACCCGCGGCGGGTCGTCGGTGTGCACGTGGACCTTGACCAATTCCGGCTCGCCCACCACCAGCACCGAGTCGCCAAGGGCGGCGATCTGCTCGCGGATGCGCTCGACGTCCAGGCCCTCGCCCGCGATCAGGAACTCTGTGCAGTAGCCCCAGCCCTCCTCGGGCAGCTCCAGCGCCGGCTGCGCGGCCGGTCGGATGGTGATCTTGCTGAGGTCGACCTCGTTCTCTTCGAAGGACCGCAGCATGCCCTCGATCATCACCTGGAGGCCAAAGCCGCCGGCGTCGACGACCCCCGCGTCGCGCAGGATCTGGAGCTGGCTGGGAGTCTTCTCGACCGCCCGCCGCGCGCCTTCGGCGGCGGCCTTGATGACAGAGGTGACCGTGGCCTTCGGCTCGGCCGCTGCCCCGCTGGCGGACCGGCCGGCC
>DATCNF010000443.1:0-3676 GCA_036565325.1 Candidatus Dormiibacterota bacterium
GTGAACAGCCGCCAGCCCGCCGGCGGCTGCTGGCCGGTGGCGTCGAACATGGCGGCGGCGGCCCCGCCCAGGCGCAGCGCTCGCTCGGCACTGCCTTCCAGCGCGTCGATGCAGGCGAGCACGTCCAGGGACCACGCCGCGCGCCGGTCGCGGAGGGCGGAGCCGATCTCCAGTGCTTCCTGGATGGCCCCTCGCGCCGGGCCCAGCTGGCCGGCGAGCAGGGAAGTGGCGGCGAGGAAGGTGAGGGTCATGTTGGACTCGTCTGGGCAGCCCATCGCGCGGCGTACGGCGAGGCTCTCGCTGAGCAGGTCGCCCGCGGAGGCCAGGTCGGGTCGCAGCGTGGCAAACAGACCGAGCTGGTGCAGGGCTTCCGCCTCCACGCGCGGGTAGCCCTCCTGGCGCCCCAGCTGGAGGGCTTCCAGCAGCGGGACCTCGATTTCGCCGACGCGGCCCAGGGCGATGGCCAGCGCCCCCGCGTAGACCAGGCCGCGGGCCAACACTTCGCGGTCCTCGGCCTCGCGAGCGGCCGCAAGGGCCTGGCCGACCAGCGTCTGGGCGCGGTCGAGGTCCCCCGCCACGTAGGCGAGCCCGGCCGCGTCCAGCACGCCGCGCCGCCACCCGGGCGCGGCGGGAGGCAGCTGTCGGAGCAGGCGCTCCAGGTACTGGCGAGCCTCGATCACGTAGCCGCGCAGGTACCAGAAGTCGTACATCGTCGAAGCCAGTCGCAGCGCCAGCGAAGGGTCGGCCGCCGCCGACCAGCGGAGGGCCGCACGCAGGTTGTCGTGGTCCGCCTCCAGCCGGTCCAGCCAGGCCGCGCGCTCTCCGGGCACCCAGGACCCCGCCACCTCCAGGAAATGCCCGGCGTGACGCGCGCGCACCGTCTCCAGCTCGGCGGCCGCTTCCAGCCGGGCGTGGGCGAAAGCGCGGATGGTCTCCAGCAGCCGGTAGCGGCCTTCGACCGGTTGCACCAGGGATTTGGCGACCAGCTCGGAGAGCACAAACGCAACCCCGCTCCGAGGCAGATCGAGGCCCGAGCAGACGTCCTCCGCCGCCGCCAGGGCAAAGTCGCCGGCAAAGATGCTGAGCCGGCGGAAGAGCACTGCTTCCGGCGGCTCCAGGAGCTGGTGGCTCCAGTCGATCAGCGCTTCCAGGGTCTGCTGCCGAGCAGCAGCGTTGCGGCTGCCACCCGAGAGGATGGGCAGGCCTTGCTGGAGCCGCGTCGCCACCTCCTCCACCGGCATCATGGCGACCTGGGCAGCGGCCAGCTCGATCGCGAGCGGCATGCCGTCCAGGCGTTCGCAGATGTCGGCGACAGCACCGGCGTTGTGATCGGTCAAAGCGAACGCGGGCTTACCGGCCCGGGCCCGGTCGACGAAGAGGCGGGTGGCCTGTGGCACCGCCAGCGCCGGTACGCGCCAGACCACCTCGCCGGGGATCCTCAGCGCCTCCCGGCTGGTGGCGATCACCTGCAGGCCGGGGCTCGACTGCAGCAAGTCCTCGGCCAGCTCTGCGATGGGTGCGACCAGGTGCTCGCAGTTGTCGAGGACCAGGACCAGCTCGCGCTCGGCGCAGTGCTCGATCAGCGTTTCCTGCACCGGCCGGCCGGTTTGCTCCTCGAGGTCGAGCGCGCTGGCCACCTGGCGTGGCACCTGGCCGGCCTCAGTCACCACGGCCAAATCGACGAACCACACCCCGTCGGTCATGCTGGACACGAGGCGCGATCCCAGCTCGACCGCCAGCCGGGTCTTGCCGACCCCACCGGGGCCCCGGATGGTGACCAAACGGGAGTCCGCCTGCAGTCGATGCAGCTCTTGCAGCTCTTCGGCGCGCCCGATCAGGCGCGTGAGCTGGACCGGGAGGTTGGTCGCGCGGCCGCGTACCGAGCGCAGCGGCGGAAACTCCACCGGTCGGTCGAGATCCACGAGCTGGAAGACGTGTTCCGGCCGGCTGAGGTCCTTCAGGCGGTGCAACCCGAGGTCCCAGAGGTCGGAGCCGGTCGGGGCCTCGTCGGCGAGCAGCTGGCGGGTCGCCATTGAAACCAGGACCTGGCCGCCGTGGCAGAGGGCCAGCAGCCGTGCGCAGCGATTGAGTGTGAGGCCGAAGTAGTGCGCCCCTCGCAGCTGCGCCTCGCCCGTATGCAGAGAGACCCGGATCGCGAGGCGAAGCCCCTGCGGCCAGCTCGCGGAGGCGAAGTTCCGCTGCACGTCGAGTGCGGCGGCGGCGGCCTCGAGCGCGCTCCGGAAGACCGCCAGCACGCTGTCGCCTTCCCGGCCGGCCTCGACCTGCATCCCGCCGTGGCCCTCGACGGCGCGCTGCACGATGCCGTCGTGCTGCTCCATGGCCGCCCGCATCGCGTCCGGCTGCGCTTCCCAGGCGCGCGTCGAGCTCTCGAGGTCGGTGAGGAGGAACGTGAGCGTGCCTTCCGGGAGGGAGATCACGGCAGCGCTGACAGTAGCGGAGGGAAATGCTAGATTCCCGCCGATGCCACTAGGGATCGAGAAAGAGAAGGATTACGCGCACGCTTCTGCGCAGTCGTTTCGCAGGATCGCCGATGACCTCGACCGGCTCGCCCATGGGGCCGTTGTCGGGCGCGACGTGCATCCCGAGATGCGGGCCATCAGCGAGCACCTGGAACGCGTCGCTCGCACGCTGAATGAGTCGGTGGAGTCGGGATCGGTCAGCAAGGCGGAGATCGATTCCATGGCGGCCCAGTTCGAGGGCGTGGCCAAGGCGCTGCGGGGGTAGGCGGGCCGGACCAAAAGGAAAGGCCGATGCCTTTCGGCACCGGCCCTCCCAACGCTTCCTCCCCCCGGACCTGGAACTAGGGAAGAGCTCCGTGCGTCGGCTGGCTGCCACCCGACGAGCCGCTGTTGCTGGACCCCTGCGCATCGCCCTGCTCGGACCGCGCGTGGTTGTCCGCGCCCTGCGCCACCGACACCGCCGGCTGGGTGGAGACCGTCGCCGACCGGTTCGCTGCGGAACCGCTGTTGAGAACCGCCGCCACCAGCACCAGGAGGCACAGGATGGCCAGGAGCGCGCCGGCCGCCGCCAGGACCAGCTTCTGGGAGGGCTCCGCCCTCTGGGCCTTCCGAGTTCCAATCGCTTGCATCACAGCCACTTCCTCACTTTTTCTCGGTTCGGCTGGAGCCGCACCGGATGCCCATGAAGGTAGGTGTGATCGGAACTTGCCTCGATGCGCCCCGGCATGCCCGCAATGTGATCTTGGCGACACTCGAACTAGACTCCCGTCGGCATGCGCGAACTGCTCGAGGAGCTGGCGCGACAACCGCGGCAGCCGGGTGCGCCGGTGCGCCTGCGCCGCTATGCCGCGGGCGAGGTGATCGCCCACGAGGGCGATCCCGCCGACACCCTGCACCTGGTGCGCAGCGGGCGGGTGGCGGTGGGCATGACGACGCTCTACGGCAACCAGGTCACCTTCACGCTGCTCGGCCCGGGCGAGGTCTTCGGCGAGCTGGCGCTGCTGGGTCGCGACTCCCGGCGCACCGCGACCCTGACCGCCCTGGAGGCGACCGAGACCGTGACCCTCAGCAAGCCCGAGTTCGACCGCCTCCGGGAGCAGCGCCCCGAGTTTGGCCAGGCCCTCACCGACCTCCTGGCGGAGCGCGTGCGCCGGCTGTCCGACCAGTTGGTCGAGGCGCTGTACGTGCCCGCCGAC
>DATCNF010000444.1:0-13082 GCA_036565325.1 Candidatus Dormiibacterota bacterium
ATTCCGAGCTGGCCAGCCTGGCCATTCACCAGCTCCAGTTGGCCCACGCCGGCGACACCGGGCGCCACAGCATGGTGGCTCTCTTTGAGCGGCTCCAGACGGAGGCCGGCTGATGCCACCGAGCTCGGGCGATGAGTAGCGAGGGACGCCGGGCACGCTCGTTGCTGCTCAGCTTGAAGCGGGCTGCCGCCGACCTGACGCCGGCCGACCGCGGGCGCCTGGATCGCATCGCTAACCGGCTCCGCCGGGCGCTCGGAAACGCGACTAGCGATCCACCTGGCCGGCCGCCCAATCGAAGAGCCTCCTAGCCTGGACCACGGCTCGATCAGCCTCCTCTCGTTTCGTGCGGCGACTCTGGTACTCGACAGTGTTCTTCTGTCCGATCAGATCCGCGAGTTGCCTGGCCTTGGACTTGACCTCATTGCTGCTCCCAGCAGCCCTCTCAAGGAGCTTCACGGCCTCCATGTGGTTGCGGCTGGCCGATACCTCGCCGATAAGGGCTGCGCAAGCCGCATCACCGCTGGAGATGCCGGCGTGTACAGCCAGTAGGAGCGCCGAATCGTAGCGATCTTCGTGTACAGCCGCCTCCGCACCAGCCAGAAACTGCTCGGCTTTGGCTAGATACGCGGCAGCCAGCTGCCGGCCCTTCTTCGCCATCTACAGAAGCTCTTGCCCTTCGTTCTGAACCCGGTGCCAGATCCCTAGCTGTGACGGCTCATCCGCGACCAGGTTCTTCAACGACCTGGTCTCAACAATGAAATGAGCCTCCCGTCCAAAGCGTTCCCGAATGTCTTGACCGACCTCGTTCAAAGCGGCTTCGACGCTTGCCCTGTGACTCGGCGATGTGAGAACTGCAATGTCGATGTCGGAAGACAACTCGTCAGCTCGTCTGGCGGTGCTGCCAAACAGGTAGGCACTCCTAACGGGGAGCTTTCGTTGGTGGACTGCGCTAGCAACGGTCTGCATCAGATCAGTAGCTACTCGACCTTCCTTCGAGAAGAGCTCCTTCATCGGCTCATAGAGAACGTGCTTGGGGTTCAGCCTGTAGTAGTTGGCTGCACGGGTGCGGGTGACGACCACCAAACCGGCCTCGGCCATTTCCATCAAGGCTGCTTGAGCGAGCTTGTTGTCTACACCGGCCCGCCGGCCCAGGTCGCGGGCACTGGTACCAAAGCCCTCCGGCAAACGGAAGAGCGCTCGAGCCATTCGGACATGGGTGCGGTTGCGAAGTAGATCATCGAGAAGGTGAGCCATCGGCACGCCGAGGATTATACCCTCACTTGAGGCGGTGTCACCTCACCCGAGGTCATTTACCCTCAAATGGCCCGCTTCGCCCCGAAGGGTCGCCTTCCGGTAACCGAACGTGGCGAAGATTGGCCCTTAGACTCCCCTGCGTGAGGCGCGGCCGCGGAATCGGGCTCGTGCTGGCGGCGTTCATTGCGGCGTCCTGGGCCGCGGCACCCGCTACGGCCTGGGCGTGCGGAGCGATGGTGTCCTCCAACGGGCAAGCCGAAATGAGCGGGTTCGTGTCCCTGGTCTCCGCCGACGGCGCCGGTGAAGACATGGTCACCACCATCGGCTACGGAGGTCAGACCACCGATTTCGGCTGGCTGATGCCCCTCCCGGCGCCCCCGCAAATCACCCAGGCGGACACCAGCGGCGTCGACGCCGCCGCCCTCATCACCGAGCCCCCGCACTACAGTCGCCTGAACTTCCTGCCCCTGCCGATCCTGGGCGGGGCCAGGTCCGGGGCACCAAGCGCCGTGGACCTTGGACGCACCGTTCTGGCCGGCGTCGAGTTCGTCACGCTTCGGGCCAGCGGAACGGACGCCCTCAGCGCCTGGATGGCCGCGAACGGCTTCGCGTACCACGATCAGCAGTCGCAAGCCCTGGGGTCGTACCTCCAGCGGGGCTGGGTGGTGGTGGCGGCCAGGCTCACCAGGGAGGTCGCAGCAACCGGCAGGTCGATCAGTATTCGCCTCCGCTTCCCGAGCGCGACGCTCGTCTACCCCTTGGTAGTGGCGAGTAACAGCCATCCTGATGCGACCGTGCGGACCACCTTCTACGTGGTCACGCCATGGCGGCCAATTGCTGAGGGGCTGCCGACACAGATTGTCAGGCCCGACGACCAGGGCAACTTCGGACTGTCCGGCGACCTGCTCGAAATGCGGTACTCCGCGCCTCTCAGCTCCAGTGATGGGGCCGCCATCGGCGCCAGCGTCGCGGTGCCCTCCGGGCCGTGGTTGACCCTCTACGAAAGCACCTGGAGGTCGCACGACCTCAACGCCGACCTGGTGCTGACGCGCTCGCCGGACCAGTCCCGAGTCGACTTCACTGCCCTCCTGGCCCGCCAGCAGGCGGCCCAGCAGTTCGACGGGCTGATCTCCGCGGGGTTCGTCGGTGGCTTCCTTTTGTTCCTGAGCGGAACCCCGCTGACTCTGATCACACTGGCGACCGTCTTTCTGGTGCAGCGGCTGAGGCGACGGCCGGGAACTCCACGATGAGCCAGCCACGGCTGGCGCTGTTCACTCTGACCGTCCTTGCGCTGACGGCCTGTGGCCAGGGATCGGCCTCCTCCCCCGCCTCGCCCCTGGACCAGGTCCAGCACGTCAACCAGGCAGACATCGCTCCCACCCTGCTCGCCGCGACGCACTCCCAGCTCAAAGAGGACGCGGTCGCGGGCGTCGACCAGGCCAAGGTCTTCGCGGCCATGGACCAGCAAACGGCGCCCATGGTCACCGACGGCGAAGCCGAGCTCGCCAAGGCGCCCGACCAGGTCGGCACCGCCCCCAACCCCATCTTCACTGGCCCCGCCGCGCCCACCACCGGCGCGGCGCCGCAGGTGGTCCTGATGGCGGCCGATCCGAACACCGGCCGCGAGTACGAGGTGAACAAGACCTACAAGCCAACCGACGTGGCGACCGAGGGTGGGCTGAAGGTGACCGGCGGAGGCGTCTTCCAGATCTACATCGAGAACCAGCAGGTCTTCGTGCACGGCGCCTTCAACTCCCAGACCACCGGTGGTCAGCGAACGGATACGCAGGGTCTGACGCTGGACGCATCCACTCCCTACTGCCCGGATGCCTCGGGCCTGAGCCGCGGAACTTTCACCTCCAAGATCCAGGGCAGCAGCGTCGTGAGCAGCGCCGGCGGTCCCCTCAACCGCAACGCGAGCCTCACGGTTCAGTCCAGCGTGGCGGGCCACGTCAACGACGCTGCCAACCTCACCACCTACGACCTGCTCAACCTGGTCCTCAACGTGCTCGGCTCATCCGCGGGCAACGACGCTCCCGGCTACTACCTGGAGGCTACTCGATCACCGCCATCAGTGCCA
Source organism: Candidatus Dormiibacterota bacterium (assembly GCA_036565325.1). Lineage (GTDB taxonomy): Bacteria > Chloroflexota > Dormibacteria > Dormibacterales > Dormibacteraceae > CF-28. The sequence goes on from DATCNF010000444.1 coordinate 3,335, forward strand.
CCACCAGCCCGTTGGTCGTGGGCGGCCGAGTGGTCGCCAGCGCGGGAGCCCGCTCCGCCATACACGGCATGAGCGCGGCGGAGGCCGGGCGCGACGTCACCGCGCTGGTGCGTTGGGAGGAGCTGATCGTCCAGCAGATGTACCAGACGGCCGAGCGCATCTGGAAAAAGGGTCAATGCGTAGAGGTGGTCTTGACGAAGGGCCCCGATCCGAAAGGAATCTCGAGCGGGCAGACCAGCGGCTTCACGGCCGAGGTGCACCACAGGCCGGATGGAGATCAGCTCGACAAGCCGATCGTGGCCGGCGACTCCCTGAACGGCGTCGTCAAACCGGATGGCAAACCCACCCTGCCACCGGCCCAGTTCACCTTTACCGCCGAAAGCGGCCATCCCCGGTCGACCACGCTGACCTCGACGTCGAACCGAGGCATCGGCAAGCTCAGCGTCAACTGGCTGCAGCCGTACAAGCTCACCATCAATCAGACCACCGTCGGCGGCGGGCTGATGTCGACGTGGACGATCACCGGCACGATCGCTCCCGACCCGACCAACAGCTTCCTGATCGGCCCCGGCAGCGCCGCCGGCCGATCCTGGGGTGGCAGCTGCGGGGGACCCTGGCGCGACTTTGGCCCGGTCACGATCCCGGTGAAGCTGAAGGCCACGGAGCGGGCCGACGGCATGACCTACGACCTGCAGGACGACATGGGCCTAAGCCTGTTTTTCAACATCGGCAGCTTCCCCGCCGCCGGCGGGGCAGGCCAGGGAACCCTGTCGCTCCAGGGCTCCTGTGGAACCGATGTTTCGACCTTCACCATCCAGGCCGATCCCGTCTGAACCGACGGGCGCGACCGTCAGCCTCGGCTGCTGTCCACCCCCTCGTCGAACTCGACCATGTCGGCAGGCTTCACCACCCGGGCGGTGAGCAGCACGTCCTGGATCGCGAACAGCTCCTCGATCGCCTGATGGGGCGGCGTCTTCGCGCTTATCCGGACTGGCCACGGCTCGGGCAGGAACGCTGCCACCACCGTCAGCTCCCGAAGCGCCCGGTCACCGATCTGCTTCTGGCCGCGCTCCACCATCGCCTCCAGACGGTGCAGGAGGAGGTCGGTGGCGCCCAGCAGGCGGCGCAGCCACTCTGCGTCCTCGACCTCGGGCGGCGGCGGTGCATCGCTGCCCACGTCCCTGATGCTGGCGCGGGCGCCGCAGGTATTCCTGTGAATTGACTGAGAAACGGCCCCCGGCCCGGGCACGCCAACATGTAATGGCATGAGGTCGGCCGCGGCGGCGATCGGGGCCACGATCCTGCTGGCGGTCGCCACCCTCCTCATCTACCAGCACGACGGCGGCTGGATGTATGACGCCAAGGTCTACCGCACTGCCGGCAACGCCGTCCTGCGCGGCCTCGACCTTTACTCGCCCGCCCGCGGCCAGCATTTCACCTACACCCCGTTCGCGGCGGTGCTGTTCGCCCCCCTCTCGGTGCTTCCGGCCACGCCCTTCGCGCTGCTCTGGACGGCGCTCTCGGTCGCCTGCCTGGGTGGGGCGGTCTGGCTCAGCCTGGCCTGGATCGGCGTCCCGAGCGGCCGCCGGCGATTCCTGCTGACCGCCGCCATCTGCCTGCTGAGCTGCGCCGGGTTCGAGCCCGTGAGCTTCACGCTGCTGCTGGGCCAGGTGAACCTGATCCTCATGTTCGTCGTGCTCTACGACCTCTGGCTTCCCGACCAGAACCGTTGGAAGGGACTGGGGATCGGAGTCGCCGCCGGCATCAAGCTGATTCCCGCCTTCTTCATCGTTTACCTGCTCGTCACGCGGCGGCTCCGCGCCGCGGCCGTCGCGACCGTCGCCGGAGCCGCCACCATCGGGCTCGGCTTCATCGCGGCGCCGGCGAGCTCGCTCGAGTACTGGGGCGGGGTCTTCCTGCAGAGCGGCCGCGTCGGCGACCCCCAGAACGTCCGCAGCCAGTCGCTCCAGAGCCTCCTTGTTCGCTGGCTTCACACCAACCAGGGCGTGCTGCCACTCTGGTTGGCGCTGAGCGTCGCCATCGCGGCGGCGGCGCTCCTGCTCGCCGTCATCGCTCACCGCCGGGGCGACGAACTGCTTGCGATCGGCGTGTGCGGGCTGGCGACCACCCTCATCGCGCCCATCACCTGGCAGCACCACTGGGTCTGGATGCTGCCGGTGCTGCTCTGGCTGGCCGCCCGCGCCCGGCGTGACCGCTCGAAGGTTCTCTGGGCCGTGGTCGCCGTGGTCGCGGTCGAGTTCTACGTGCGTCCTTATATGTGGGGGGCGCCGGTCGACCCCACCACCGACCTCCGTCTCAACCTGGTGCAGCTTCTGCTCGCGAGCACCTACGCGATCACCGCTGCCGCGCTGCTAGTCCTGGCCGCCCGCCACCTGATCGACCCGCCACCACACGTAAACGCCGTCGACCTCAACCGGCGGACCGCCCAGCACTGAGGTCAGGAATTCCACGATCCGATCGCGCCCGCGCGACGGGCCCACCACCACAGTGCTGACGTGCATCGCGGCCAAGCTCTGCAGCGCGCGGTCGCGGCTGTCCGCCGAGAGCTGCAGGTCCTGCCCCGCATCGAGCTGGTCGAGAGTCGTCTCCAGGTAGGTCGGATGGGGTCCCAGGTAGGGCCCGGGCGTGAAGGCGTCGCCCTCCGGCATGCGGAAGCGGTAGTTGGAGAGGGCCTGCCAGTACATGGCATCGGTTGACCGCGAGCTGGAGAACGGCGTCACCAGGACCACGGCACCCGGGGGCACCGACGCCACTGCGCCGCCGGGCTGGAAGAAGCGCGGCGCCGCCGCGGGCGCGCTCAAGAAGGGCCATACGGGAACCAGGCTGAGGAGGGAGAGCGCCAGCAGCGCCAGGGCGCCCCACCGGCCCCAGGGGGCGCCCCGAAGCGACCGGTCGACCAGCGCCACCGCCACCAGGCCGATCCCCAGGAACGCGATGAGCATCAGCCGGGAGGGCAGGGCGCTGCCCATCAGTGGCAGCCTCGCGACCAGCGCCCAGGGCAGGAACAGGTAGGGATTGCCATAGATGTGCAGCCGCGGCCCGAGGGACAGCAGCGCTACCGCCACCGCCAGCAGGCCGGCCCAGCGCAGGACGCGCCGGCGCCAGTTCACGAGCAGCCCGATCAGAAAGAGCGCCAGCAGGGGGATCCCGACGTAGGCGTCGTTCTCCGAGATATTGCCCGTGAGGTGGCGGATGGTCTCGGCCGAGCCGCCGAATCGGAGCAGGGCAGGGTTGGGGCTGACGAAGCCGACCAGGTCGTTGACATAGAAATCGGACACCTGCAGGGAGCCCGAGACCTGCTGCGGTCCGAGGAACTGCACCGCCAGCGGGTAGCCGGCCACCACCAGCAGGATCAGCGCCGCGGCCCCCGCGGCGCGCGCGACGTAAGGCAGCCGCTCCCGGGCCGCACGCGGATGGAAGACGACCACGGGCGCGATCCCCAGGACGGCGATCAGCAGCGTGACCGCGAGCACCTCCTCGCCGGTCAGCAGCTGCAGGGCGCACACCAGCCCGGCCAGCCCGCCGATCACCGCCGGGCGGTAGCGCTGGCGAACCAGGATCTCGTCCCCCAGCAGCCAGAGCAGGGGCGGGAAGAGCGCGACCATGACGTGGGGATGCCGGGTGGCCTGGGCCAGCATGCCCGGGCTGAACCCATATAGGAGGCCCACCACCCCGGCGAGCAGAGGGTGCTCCAGGTAGCGGGCCGCGACCAGGTAGGCGAACCAGGCCGAAAGGGCCACCCCGGCAGTGACCAGGACGTTGTAGGCGACCACGGGGCCAAAGGCCGCCGTTACCGGCCAGAGCACGAGCGCCGGAAAGATGATCGAGGTGTTCCACATCAGGTTGGCCCCGTGTGGATAGGCGAGATAGTCCGTCAGGAAGGGGTTGTGGAGCTGCGCCAGCTGGTTCGGAAGCCAGCCCAGGTACCAGATGAAGAGCTTCGGATCCTTGCTGTCGCCGATCCAGGAGGCGGCGGGGTCGATCCAGACATTGGCGAACAGCGCCACGGCCAGCAGCGTGTACGCCAGCAGCGCTGCCGGCCTGAGCATCGGAGGGACTCTAGCGAGAGAGGTGGTGCATTCGCCGGCGGCGGCACCTCGTTTCGGCCGCACCAGGCGTGCGATCGCCGGCGGATGCACCGAGGGCAGGGCTGCGCTGCTAGGCGCGCGCCTCCGCGATCGCCTTCCAGACCCTCTCCGGGCTCAGCGGCATGTCGATGTGCCGCACGCCGAGCGGGCTCAGGGCGTCCACGACCGCGTTCTGGACGGCGGGCGTGGAGCCGATCGTGCCCGACTCCCCCACACCCTTGGCGCCCAGCGGGTTGTTGGGGCTGGGGGTGACAGTAATCCCGGTCGCGACATCCGGGATCTCGCCGATCGAGGGGATCGTGTAGTCGAGGAGGGACGCGGTCAGCGGGTTGCCCTGGGCGTCGAAGAGCACCTCCTCGTACAGGGCCTGGCCGATGCCCTGCCCGATCCCCCCGTGCACCTGCCCCTCCGCCAGCAGCGGGTTGATGACCCGCCCGCAGTCATCGACCGCGAAGAACTTCACCAGCTTCGCGTCGCCGGTCTCGGGATCCACCTCGGCCACCGCGCAGTGGGCGCCGAAGGGGAAGCTGCCCTCGCCGCTGAAGTCGGTCTCGACAGCCAGCCCCGGATCCATGCCCTCGGGCAGGCGCGCCGGGTCGGCGGCGGCGGCCGCCAGCGCCGCCCAGTCCAGGGCTCGGCCGGGCACTCCGGCCACGCCCACCGTGCCCGCGCGGAAGACGATGTCCTGCGGGCTCGCCTCCAGGAGGTGGGCGGCCAGCTCGCGCGCCTTGTCGCGGACGCCGATCGCGGCCTCGTGCACGGCCGAGCCGCCGTGCTGCATGGAGCGGGAGCCGACCGTGCCGTGCCCGCGCTCTACCGCGTCGGTGTCGGAGTGCAGGACCTGGATCTGCTCGATGGGCACGCCCAGCTGCTCGGCGGCGATCTGCGCCAGCGTGGTCTCGTGGCCCTGGCCGAACGAGGTGGTGCCGCAGCGGACGAGCACCGAGCCGTCCTCGCGGATCGTCACCGCACCCCATTCGGGGCCGATGCCGGACGCCGTCACCTCGACGTAGACGGAGAGCCCGATCCCCATCTGCACCTTGTCTCCGGCCGCACGCCGCCGCGCCTGCTCGGCGCGCAGGCCCTTGTAGTCGGCCAGCTCGAGCAGCGCATCCAGCGCCTTTTCGTACTCGCCGGAGTCGTAAGTGGCGCCGCCGGCGGTGGTGTGCGGGAAGCGGTCGGGCGCGATCAGGTTCTTGCGCCGGAGCTCGGCCGCGTCCATGCCCAGCTCGACCGCCAGCATGTCCATCGCCCGCTCGATCATGGCCGCCGCCTCCGGGCGGCCGGCGCCCCGATAGGCGCCCAGCGGCGTCGTGTTGGTGACCACCACGTGGGCCTCGTAGTGGATGCGGGGGATGTCGTAGACGCCGGACGACATCTGGCCGGTCAGGAAGGGCAGGATGAGCGCGATCCCCGGGTAGGCGCCGATGTCGGCCAGCACGTGCAGGCGGAGGCCGACCAGGCGTCCGTCGCGGGTGGCGCCCAGCTCCAGCTCCTGGACCTGGCCGCGGCCCTGCGTCATCGTCATCAGGTTCTCGGTGCGGGTCTCCACCCACTGCACCGGCCGCCCCAGCTTCTGGGCCGCGGCGGCGATCACCACCACCTCGGACCGGGCGCCGGCCTTGGCGCCGAAGCCGCCGCCCATGTCGGGCACCACCACCCGGACCTCGCTCGCGTCGAGGTGCAGCGAGGCGGCGATCTCGTCGCGGAGGCCGAACGGGGTCTGGTTGGTCGCCCAGACCGTGAGCCGCCCGCCCTCGGGCACCGCACACACGGCCTCCGGCTCCATCGGCACCGGCGCCAGCCGCTGATTGACGAAGCGGGCACGGATTGTGACCTCGGCGCCCTCCAGGGGGTCGGCGTCGGTCCCCGAGGCGAAGTGCCCGGCCACGTTGGAGGCGTGGTTCGGAAACAGGTGCACGGACGAGGCGTGGCGCGCGGCCTCCGGATCCACCAGGACCTCCAGCGGCGCCAGGTCCGGGGCCACCAGCTGCAGGGCGTCGACCGCCGCCTCTCGGGTCTCGGCGATCACGACCGCCAGCGGCTCGCCCACGAAGCGGACCTTGCCCTCGGCGAGCCGGGGGCGGGCCATCGGCGCCGGCACCATCTCGAAGCCGACCCGGTCCGGCAGGGCGAGGTCGGCGCCCGTGAACACCGCCACCACCCCGGGCGCGCCGGCCGCCGCGCTGACATCCAGGCCGCGGATCTCGGCGTGGGCCAGCGACGAGCGCACGAAGGCGGCATGCAGGGTGCCCGCCGGAGGCTGGTCGTCGACGTAATGCCCCTTGCCGGTGACCAGCCGCGCGTCCTCGCGGCGACGGACGGCGTGGCCGAGGATCGAGCCGGGCGTCAGAGTCTGCATCGGTGCAGCCTAGCGGTGTCGGCGGTTCGCCGCGTCAAGGGTGGGCCCGCCTGGGCTGCGCATCAGCAGCACGGGGCAGTGGGCCCCGTGCGCCAGCACCTTGCCGATGTCCCCCAGGAGCCGCTCCTTGACCGAATGCGGCTAGGCGGCTTGCCTCGTGCGCGCATGGTGACGCTCTTGCTCGGCCAGCCAGCGGTAATCGAGGAACCACTGCGCGACACCTGGTTGGGTGGCGGCCCAGCGCTCGGCGATGCCGCGCAACCGGTCCAGCTGCCCGGTCTCCGCTCCCAGCTCGTCGAGCTGCGAGAGGAGGCGGCGCAGGCGTTCCGAGACGGCGGCGCCCGCGATCGCCGAAAGGCGTCCGGGATCGGCGTCGAGCAGCACCTCGCAGGCCTCGAACCAGCCGTCGCCGAGGTGAGGACGAAGCGCAATTGCCATGCTGCCAGCCTGCGCCACGGCGCTGGGCTTGTAATGGCGCGTCCGTGGCGGCTCGGCCTATGCCAATTGCACGATGCGCGCGTGCGCCCAAGTTGGTTTGATCTAGGGAGATGTCGATCTTGAACGGTGCGCGCCGTGGCGCCGATGAGGCCAGGTACCGCAGCATGATCGAGTCGGCGCCGGCCTACTTCTACCTGGCCGGGCCCGAGGATTCCTCGACCCTCTATCGCAGCCCCCAGGCAGCCACGATCCTCGGTTATGCGGACGAGGACTGGAATACGAACCCCGACCTCTGGTCACAGATCCTGCATCCCGATGATCGGCAGCGAGTCCTTTCCGAGTTCGCCGAGTGCGGGAGGGGCGGCAAGCCCTTCCGGTGCGAGTACCGGCTGCTGACCAAGACCGGGGAGCTGCGCTGGGTGCGCGACCACGCCACCCTCCTGCGCGACCCCTCCGGGCCCGGGATGATCGTCCAGGGCGTGGTCCTCGACATCACCGAACAGAAGGTGGCGGAGCTGGCCGCCGACCGGGCGCGTGCCGAGAGCGAGGACAAGTCGCGGTTCCTGGACAACGTCTTCGAGCACGCGCCCCTCGGCGTGGCCCGGGCCGGGATCGACATGAGGGTGACTGACGCCAATCCCCGTCTGCGATCGATGCTCTGGAGTGGCGACGGCGACATGGTCGGCGCCCACATCGGCCAGTTCCTGGCGCCGGAGGAGCTGGAACGGGTGATCGCGGTCTTCGTGCCGCTCTGGAAGGGGACCGTCGACCGCATCGAGTCGGACAGCCTCGCGGTCCGCCGCGACGGCACGCGACTCTGGCTGCACTGGACCGCGACCACGGTTCCCCGCTCCGATGGCCGCATCGGCCACTTCCTGGTCATGTTCGAGGACACCACCGCCAAGCACCAGGCGGAGGAGGCCACCCTCGCCGCGCTGGCCGAGCTCGAACGCCTCAATCACCTGAAGAGCGAGTTCGTCTCGGTCGTGAGCCACGAGTTCCGGACCGCGCTCACCGGCATCCAGGGGTTCAGCGAGTTGATGCGCGACGAGGACATGGAGCCCGCGGAGGTGAAGGACCTGGCCAAGGACATCAACCTCGACGCCCAGCGCCTCAACCGGCTGATCACCGAGATGCTCGACCTGGACCGCATGGAGGCCGGGCGCATGACCCTGCGCAGCGCGTCGGTGGATCTGAACGCGATGCTGGTGGAGTCTGTCGAGCGTGCGCGCGTGGCCAACCCCGGCCACGTCTTCACCACCCAGCTCGACCCGGCCGTGCCGATCCTCACCGCCGACAGCGACCGCATCGTGCAGGTCATGGCCAACCTGCTCAGCAACGCCGTCAAATACTCGCCTCAGGGCGGCGAGATCCGCGTCCGGAGCCAGCTCCTGGAGGTCGAGGTCACGGTGAGCGTGCTCGACCACGGCCTGGGGATCCCGGCCTCATTCCTGCCGCGCCTGTTCCAGCGCTACGAGCGCTACAACAACTCGGCGACGGATCGCATCATCGGCACCGGGCTCGGCCTCCCGATCGCGCGCCAGATCATCGAGATGCACAACGGGCGGATCTGGGTGGACAGCATCGAGGGCTCCGGCTCTGAGTTCCACTTCACGCTCCCCACCTCGCCGCGCGTCGGGCCGCTCCGCCCGCAGCGCGCCGAAGGAGGAGCGTGACAGCCCTCACACTCGGCGGCGCCCCCTAGAGTTACGCCGTGGCCGGCGAAAAGATCCTGGTCGTCGACGACGAGCCGCATCTGCGCAAGCTCCTGCATCGCTACCTGAGCCACGCCGGCTACACGATCGGCCTGGCCGGCGACGGGCTGGAAGCCCTGGAGCTGGTGCGCCAGCAGATCCCCGACCTCGTGATCACCGACGTCAACATGCCCAACATGAACGGCCTCGAGCTCACGCGGCGGCTGCGCACCAGCCACAAGACGGCCCGCATTCCGATCCTCATGCTGTCCGCCAACAAGCAGGAATCGGACGTCCTGGAAGGCTATGCGCAGGGGGTCGACGACTACGTCGGCAAGCCGGTGGAGCTCACGATCCTGAAGGTCAAGGTCGAGCTGCTGCTGCGCCGCGCGGCGCAGAGCGGCGTGGCCCCGGCGGAGCCCGGGCGCGTGACGCTGTTCATGCACGGAAAGGGCGGCGTGGGAGCCACCACCCTGGCTGTGAACTGCGCCATCGTGGCCGCCAACCAGTCGCCGGAAAAGGTCGGCGTGCTCGATCTCAACCTGGTCTTCGGCAACGCGGACATCCTGCTCGACGTCCGCGACCCGCGGCCGCTGTCGGACCTCTCGCGCGTCCAGGGCGAGATCGATGACGAGACCTTCGACACCTTCGTGTCGCCGCACCCTACGGGCGTCCGCCTGGTGGTCGCCAACCGCATACCGGAAACCGCCGAGCTGGTAAGCCTGGCCGCCGTCCAGGTAGCGATCGAGCGCCTGCGCCGGCGCTGCGACAACGTGTTCGTGGACCTGCCGGCCAACTTCTCCGAGCAGACGCTGACGGCGATCGACAAGTGCGACCAGATCTGCGTGGTGACGAGCCCGCGGCTGGCCTCCATGAAGGCGGCTCGCGAGTGCCTGGAGACCCTTGACAAGATCGGCTTTCCTCGCCAGCGGACGATGCTGGTCGCCAACCTGGTGGCCGAGCAGGCCGACCGGGACCACATCGCCACCTTCTTCCGGCAGCAGCCGGATGCCTTGGTGGCCTACGCGCAGCTCTTCGAGACCGCCGCCGACACCGGCAGCCCGCTGGTCGTCAAGTTTCCCGGCAGCGAGGCGGCGGCGCAGATCGCGGCGCTGACGCAAGCGGTGTCGGCCGCTGCCGAGGAC
>DATCNF010000445.1:0-3453 GCA_036565325.1 Candidatus Dormiibacterota bacterium
CCCCCCCTGCGCGGTGCTGAACGAGCTCGACCGCCCCGTTGAGCGGCGCGTGATCGCCTTGCTGGTCAACGGCGAGGAGCAGCAGCTGCTGCTGCCGGTCCACAAGACGCTGCTCGAGGTCCTGCGCGAGGACCTGGGCCTGACGGGCACCAAGCACGGTTGCGAGCTGGGCGAATGCGGGACCTGCACGGTGCTGGTGGACGGCGAGCCGCAGCTGAGCTGCCTGGCGCTGCCCATCCAGCTCGAGGGCCGGGAGGTGACCACCGTCGAGGGCCTGGCCGCCGGCTCCGAGCTCACGCGGCTGCAGCGCGCCTTCGCCGACCTCGGCGCCGTGCAGTGCGGCTACTGCACGCCGGGGATGCTGCTGACCGCGACCGCGCTTCTGCGTGGCAATCCCAAGCCGACCAACCACGAGATCCGGGAAGCGCTGGCGGGCAACCTCTGCCGGTGCACGGGCTACTCCAAGATCGTGGAAGCCGTGGAACTGGCGGCTAGTGGCTGACCTGAAAGTAGTCGGCAAGGCCTTTCCCAAGGCCGACGCCGCGGCCAAGGTGATCGGCTCCGCCGTCTACGCCGACGACATCACGCTGCCCCGGATGCTGCACTGCAAGATCCTGCGCAGCCCGCACCCGCACGCGCGCGTCCTCTCAGTAGACGCCTCGGCGGCGCGCCGCCTCCGAGGCGTCAAGGCCGTGATCACCGGCGCGGACCTGCCCATCAAGTTCGGCATCCTCCCGGTCTCCCAGGACGAGCGCGCGCTGGAGGCCGAGAAGGTGCGCTACGTCGGCGACCCGGTGGCCGCAGTGGCCGCGGTGGACGAGGAGACCGCGGCCGCGGCGCTGGACGCGATCTGCGTCGAGTACGAGGTGCTGGCCCCCGTGATGTCGATCGAGGAGGGGCTGAGGCAGCCCAAGGACGAGCGGATCCACGCCAGTCGCAGCCTGCCCGCCAACGTCCACCGCCTGCAGTCCTACGAGTTCGGCGACCTGGACGCGGGCTGGGCCCGCGCCGCGCATCAGCGCGAGGACCTTTTCTTCTTCCAGGGCAACACCCACCTGCCGATGGAGCAGCACTCCGCGGTCGCGCAGTGGGTGGACGGCCGGCTGACGCTGTGGTCGTCGACGCAGGTCGTGCACTACGTGCACCGCGCCCTCTCCCGGGTGCTTGAATTGCCTATGACGCGCATACGCGTCATAGGTGCCGTGCACGGCGGCGGCTTCGGCGGCAAGACCGATCCCTTCTCGCACGAGATCGTGGTCGCCAAGCTGGCGATGGTCACGGGCCGCCCGGTCAAGTGCACCCTGACGCGCGAGGAGGTCTTCTATGCGCACCGCGGTCGCCACCCGGTGCTGATGTGGGTGCGAACCGGGGTCGACGAGGACGGCCGCATCACCGCCATGCACTTCCGATCCGCCCTCGACGGCGGCGCCTACGGGTCGTATGGCGCGGCCACGGTCTTCTACACCGGCACCCTGCAAACCGTCACCTACGACATCCCCGCGTACAAGTTCGAGGGCGTGCGCGTCTTCACCAACAAGCCGCCGTGCGGGCCCAAGCGCGGGCACGGCACCCCGCAGCCGCGCTTCGCCCTGGAGCTGCACCTGGACAAGCTCGCCCACGACCTCGGGATGGACCCGGTCGAGCTCAAGCGCCGCAACTTCGTGAAGCCCTTCACGCGCGCGGTCAACTGGCTGCGCATCACCAGCTGCGGGCTGGAGGACTGCACCGACAAGGTGCTGGCCGCGTCCGGTTATACGACCCGGGAACGCCGCCGCGGCCACGGCCTGGGCTTCGCGGTCAGCGCCTACATGTCGGGCGCCGGCACCGCCATCTACTGGAACGCGATGCCCCATTCCGAGGTCCAGGTCAAGGTCGACCGCACGGGCGTCACCGCCTACTGCGGGGCCATGGACATCGGCCAGGGCTCCGACTCGGTGCTCGCGCACATCGTGGCCGAGGAGCTGGGCGTCGAGCCCGCCGACGTGCGCCTGGTCACCGCCGACACCGATACCACGCCCATCGACCTGGGCAGCTACTCGTCGCGTGTCACCTTCATGGCCGGCAACGCGGCGCTGGAGGCGGCGCGCAAGATGCGCGCCCTGCTGGTCTCGGCGGTGGCCGAGAAGATGGGAGTGTCGAGCGACCTCGACGAGATCGAGGTCGGCGGGGGGCGGATCGGCGACTTCGACTTCCTGGAAGCCTGCGAGCTGGCGGAGACCAGGTGGGGTGCGCTGAGCACGGCCGGCGCCTATACCCCGCCCCGGATCGGAGGGCCCTTCAAGGGCTCCGGCGTCGGCCCCTCGCCCGCCTATTCCTACAGCGCCGCAGTCGTCGACGTGGATGCCGACGAGCGCACCGGGATCGTGACCGTGAACAAGGTCTGGATCGCCCACGATGTGGGCCGTGCGATCGACCCGCTGCTGGTGATCGGGCAGGTCGAGGGCGGCGTCTACATGGGCCTCGGCGAGGCGCTCATGGAGGAGCAGACGTTTCGCAAGGGCCTCCACAAGTGGCCCTCCATGCTGGAGTACAAGTCGCCGACCTTCCTCGACACCCCGGAGATCGAGACCTTCCTGGTCGAGACCATCGATCCCGAGGGTCCCTATGGCGCCAAGGAGGCCGGCCAGGGCCCGCTGCTGCCGGTGATCCCGGCCGTCAACGCGGCGGTCTACGACGCGCTCGACGTCTGGGTGGACGAGACGCCGATCACGCCCGAGAAGGTGCTGAAGGCGCTCAAGGAAGGCCGCGCCGGGCCCAAGGCCTTCCCGGCCGTGCCCTGGCCGGACCCCATCCTGGTCGAGCCGCCGGCGCGCGACGACATGCGCATCGGCGCGGAGCTGGAGGCAGCGTTCGCCGGGGGGTTGGGGGGTCCTCCCCCCATGGATCAAGCGGGGGGTCCCCACCGGGTCGGAGACCCGGTGGGGTAATAGATGCTTAGGCTGCCGCGGCTGCGCTTCCTCTCCCCCACCTCGGCGCGCGAGGCGGCGTCGATGGCGCGGGATGGCGGCGCGAACACCATGCTGGTGGCCGGCGGCACCGACCTCTATCCCAACCTCAAGCGCCGCCAGTTCGCGGCCGACACGCTGGTCGGTCTGACGCAGCTGCGCGCGCTGCACGAGGTGCGCGGCGATGCGTCATCCGGCTTCGAGGTCGGGGCGGCCGTCACGCTGAGCGCAGCGGCGCGGCACCCCGAGCTCCCCGCCGGCTATGCGGAGGCGGCCGGGCTGGTGTCGTCGCCGCCCCTGCGCAACGCGGGCACGATCGGGGGCAACCTCTGCGTCGACACCCGCTGCAACTACTACAACATGACCTACGAGTGGCGAAAGGCCGCCGGCTTCTGCATGAAGAAGGACGGCGACATCTGCCTGGTCGCGCCGGGCAGCCCGCGCTGCTGGGCGCTCTCCTCGTCGGACACCGCGCCGGTGGCGATCGCGCTGGGCGCCACCGTGCTGC
>DATCNF010000446.1:0-1783 GCA_036565325.1 Candidatus Dormiibacterota bacterium
GCAGTCAGCGGGCTCGGCAGGGGTAGGGCCGGGAGCGGGCCCCAGAGCGCGAGCAGGGCCACCGCCACGCAGGCGCCCGCCAGGCCGGCCAGGCCCTCAGCCATCGAGCCCGTCCAGCAGGTCGAGGCCGAAACCGGAGGCGGCCAGCTTGGCGAGGACCCGGGCGGGCATCGAAGCCGGCGAGCCGACGCGGCGCCAGCCGCCGCCGGCATCCACGCGCACCAGCTCGTCGACCACCGGCTGGCCGGCCTCGACGCCGGCCACGTAGCCGATCGACTCCAGGCGCCGGCGGCGGGCGCCGTCGACCGAGTGCACGGCCAGGTGGATGACCAGGTCGACCGTGCGCGCCACCTCCGCCGCCACCGCCTCCGGTCGTGGCGCATGCGGGCTGCGCAGCGCCAGCCGCGTCAGCCGGGGCAGGGTTTCCCGGGGACTGTCGGAGTGGAGCGTGCAAACGGAGCCGGGATGCCCGGTGTTCATGGCGTCGAGCAGGTCGAGCGCCTCGCCGCCGCGGACCTCGCCGATCACGATCCGATCGGGCGACATCCGGAGCGCCTCATGGACCAGCAGCTGAATCCCGATCGCACCCCGGCCTTCGGCGTTGGCGTGCCGGGCTTCCAGAGAGACGCAGTCGGGCAGCTCGCGCCAGAGGTGGAGCTCCGCCTGGTCCTCGATGGTGACCACGCGCTCTGACTCCGGGATCAGCCGGCAGAGCAGGCGCATGAACGTGGTCTTGCCGGCTCCCGTCCCGCCGGCTATGAGCACGTTCAGGCGGCCGCGCACGGCGGCCTCCAGGAACGCCGTCAGCCCGATGGGCAGGAAACCGACCGCGGCCATCTCGGCGAGGTCGCGAAAGCGGCCGACCGGATGCCGCCGGATGGTGACGCTCAGCGGCCGGGCCGGCGGCGACAGCGCCGCGTGGAGGCGGCTGCCGTCGGGCAGCGTCAGCGTGACCAGGGGGCTGGCGCGATCGAGTCGCGCCGCGCCGGCCCCGTCTGTGTACCAGTGCACGAGGTCGACCAGCGCGGCCTCGTCGGCGAAGGGCGGCGGCACCGAGTGGCGGCGGCCTTCCCGGAGCACGAAGCAGGCACTGGTCCCGTTGATACGCACCTCCTCGACCGCCGGGTCGGCCAGGTGCTCGGCCAGCGGGCCGAGGGGCGTGACCGAGCCGAAGACACGGCGCCAGACCTCCTGGCCCTGGCTGGGCTCCAGGGCTGGGCCGCGCTCGTGCTCCTCCGCGACCATGCGGCCCACCAGCTGATAGACCCAGTCCTGGTCCTCCAGACCCAGGCGGGGCGTCTCCCGCCGGCTGAGGAGCTCGGCCAGCTCGGCCTCCACCCGCTCTCGAACCCGCCGCTCCGCGGCATCCACGCTCACGGCCAGGCCGCCACCGCCGGAGCCGCCGCCGGCGCCACGGCGCGCGCCAGGTCGGCCACGGGCCCGCGAAAGGGCCGGGCGATCTGGGTCCCGGTCTGCCGGCCGGCGCGGCGATCCTCGGGAACCCGCGCCAGTATCGGGAGCCGGTGCCGCTCCGAGAGCAGCTTGTCGGCGCCCTTCAGGGTGTGCCGGCCCACCCGGTTGAAGACCAGCCCGGCGCTGGCTGCGCTCAGTGGCGGTGTGGCCAGCAGCCGATCCGCGCGGTCGAGGCCGAGCCGGTCGGGCAGCACCACCCAGGCCAGCCAGTCGGATCCGGCCGCCAGCTCGCGCTGCAGGCGGCCGGGGAGATGGCCGAGGTCGATCACCACGGCGCCGAAGCCGGCGGCCGCGGCCGCCGCCAGGAGGC
>DATCNF010000447.1:0-3149 GCA_036565325.1 Candidatus Dormiibacterota bacterium
GACCGCGGGAGCGGAGAGGTGGACGCGGGCCAGTACGACACCGCCGCCGCCCGGCGGTCACCCTCCGCGGCCGCCAGCAGCGCGCCCAGGGCGCCCGGCCGGACCCGGGTGTCGGGGTTCAGCAGCACCAGGTACGGCGACGCCGACTCCCGGATGGCCAGGTTGTTGGCCGCCGCGAAGCCCAGGTTGGCGGTGGAGGTGACGAGCCGCAGCCAGCCGGCCTGCCGGCGCAGCAGCTCCAGCGAAGCGTCGGTGGAGGCGTTGTCGACGACCACCACCTCGGCGGCCACCGCCGCGGCCTCGGGTCGCAGGGTTTCGAGACAGGCCTCGAGGTGCCGGACGCCGTTGTGGTTCACGAGCACCACGGTCGCCTCCGCGGCCCGGCTCACGGACACTGATCTCGATGCAACCAGGGTGATTCTAGCCCGGGATAATTAGCCGCCTTGCCCAGCCCGAGCCATCCTTCCCGAGCCCTGGTGACCGGCGCCGCCGGCTTCATCGGCTCGCACCTGGCCGAGCGGCTGCTGGCGGCCGGCTGGGAGGTGGTCGGCGTCGACTGCTTCACCGACTACTACCCGCGCGCGGCCAAGGAGGCCAACCTCGAAGGCCTGCGCGGGCAGCCGGGCTTCCGGCTGGTCGAGATGGACCTCAACTCCGCCGCCCTGGGCGCCCTGCTGCAGGGGATCGACACCGTGTTCCACCAGGCGGGCCAGCCGGGCGTGCGCGCCAGCTGGGGCCGGAGCTTCGAGCCTTACCTGCGGTCCAACATCCTCGCCACCCAGGCCCTGCTGGAAGCCGCCCTGCACCTGAAGCGTCCGCTGCGGAGGTTCGTGTTCGCATCCTCCTCGTCGGTCTACGGTGACGCGCCCCAGCTGCCGGTGCGGGAGGACACCCTGCCGCAGCCGATCTCGCCCTACGGCGTTACCAAGCTGGCCGCCGAGCACCTCTGCTCGCTCTACGCGCGCCTGGGCGTGCCCGCGGTCTCCCTGCGCTACTTCACGGTGTATGGTCCGCGGCAGAGACCGGACATGGCCTTCCACCGGTTCATCCGGGCGGTCCTGGAAGGCAGGGAGATCGAGATCCACGGCGATGGCGAGCAAACACGCGACTTCACTTACGTCATGGACATAGTGGACGCCAACCTTTCCGCTGCCGCGGCGCCCGCCGAACGGGTCGTGGGCCGCGTCTACAACCTGGGCGGCGGGTCCCGCGTGACCGTTAACGAGGTGATCGCGATCGTGGAGGGTGCGGCCGGCCGCTCGGCGCGCACGCGTCACGTGCCCGCGCCTCCCGGTGAGGCGCGTCACACCTTCGCGGACTGCCAGGCCGCCGCCGCGGACCTTGGCTTCGCTCCCCGGTTCGGGCTCGAGCACGGCATCCGGGCCCAGGTCGACTGGCTGGCCGCGAGTACGCGGACATGAGCGCGGTCAGGCTGCGCCCGCGCCGGCCCGACACCGGCGGCGACGACCCGGAGGTGGCGCCCTACCTCTCGGTCGTGGTGCCGATCTACAACGAGGAGGAAAACGTCCTCCCGCTGCACCAGCAGCTCGACGCCGCCCTGCGGGACCTCGGGCACACCTACGAGGTCGTGATCGTGGACGACGGCAGCCGCGACGCGACCCCCGCCCGCCTGCGCGAGGTCGTCGATTCCGACGAGCACGTGCGGGTGGTGTCGTTCCGCCGCAATTTCGGCCAGACCGCCGCCCTCCAGGCCGGCATCGAGCACAGCCGGGGCCAGATCCTGGTCTTCATGGACGGGGACCTCCAGAACGACCCGGCCGACATCTCGCTCCTGCTCCAGAAGCTGGACGAGGGATATGACGTGGTCTCCGGCTGGCGCCTCGACCGCCAGGACAGCTTCCGGCGCCGGCTGCCCTCCACGATCGCCAACGCGCTGATCTCGTGGGTGACCGGAGTCCACCTGCACGACTACGGCTGCACGCTCAAGGCCTACCGCCGCGAGGTCCTGGAGCCCGTGAAGCTGTACGGCGAGATGCACCGCTTCATCCCCGCCTACGCCTCCTGGGCCGGCGCCGCCATAGCCGAGATCCCGGTGCGCCACCACGCGCGCCGCTTCGGGCAGTCGAAGTACGGGGTCTCGCGCACCCTGCGCGTGCTGCTGGACCTGATGACGGTCAAGATGCTGGGCAGCTACGCCACCAAGCCGATCTACTTCTTCGGCTTCGTCGGGTTCACCTGCTGGCTGGCGGCGCTGGTGTCCTTCGCCATCGTGGTGGCCCAGAAGCTGCTGCCGCCGCATCCCTACGCGCACAACAACCCACTGCTGCTGCTCTCGGCGATGCTGGGCATCGTGGGCGTCCAGTTCATCCTCATGGGCCTGCTGGCCGAGCTCAGCATCCGCACCTACCACGAGTCGCAGGGAAAGCCGACCTACGTGGTGCGCCAGGTCCTGGAGAGGCGCCGGACCAAGGCCTCCTAAGCCGCCGTGTGCGGCATCTGCGGGATCGCGACCGGCGGCCCCGTGCCTCCCCCCGATGTGGTCCAGCGAATGCTGGACACGCTCACCCATCGGGGGCCGGACGACCAGGGCTCGGTCGCGCTGGACGGCGTGGCGCTGGCCATGCGCCGGCTGTCGATCATCGACCTCGAGGGCGGCCACCAGCCGATCCACAACGAGGACGAGTCCTGCTGGATCGTCTACAACGGCGAGCTGTACAACTACCGCGAGCTGCGGCGCCAGCTCCAGGGGCAACGCCACGAGTTCTACACGGAGTCCGACACCGAGGTGGTGCTGCATGGCTACGAGGAGTGGGGCGACGGCTTTGTGGAGCGCCTGAACGGGATGTTCGCGCTGGCCATCTGGGACCGCCGACGCCGACGCCTGACCCTGGCCCGGGACCGGGTCGGCATCAAGCCCCTGCACTGGGTGGAGACCCCGGCCGGACTGGTGTTCGCCTCCGAGATCAAGGCCCTGCTGGCGCACCCCGCGGTCGAGCGCCGGGTGGACCCGGCGGCCCTGCGGGAGTACCTCTCGCTGGAGTACGTCCCGACCCCCCTTTCGATGCTGGGGGGCGTGCACAAGCTGCCCCCCGGCCACCTCCTGACCTGGACCGCGGCGGGAGGCGCGCGGCTCACGCGCTACTGGGAGCCGGACCTGGCCGCGGGCGAGGCGGCGCCCGAGCCACGCG
>DATCNF010000448.1:0-12774 GCA_036565325.1 Candidatus Dormiibacterota bacterium
TCAACCCCGCGCGGCTAGACCGGCGGCGCGGGTACATTGACCTCGGCTTCAGCGCCGAGGTGGCGGAACCGGCAGACGCGACGGTCTCAAAAACCGTTGAGGGCAACCTCGTGAGGGTTCGAATCCCTCTCTCGGCACCAAATTGGGCCGATCTAGAGGCGTCGGTCTACGCGACCCGCTCCGTGGAGCGCTGACGCGCCGGTCCCCGGTCATCGCAGGGCTGCTCGTCCGAGCGGCCCTTGTGGTGGCGATGGTGCCGTTGCACTCGCCGTATCCGGCGACGTCAGCCGGGGGTTGATTCGGCCGCGGTCAGGATTTGGGCTGGCTGAACCGGATGAGGTTGCCGGACGGGTCGCGGAATGCGCATTCCCTCGCGCCGTACGGCATATCCATCGGCTCCTGCAGCACATCGCCGGCTCCGGCCCGGATGTGCTCGAACGTGGCATCGCAGTCGTCGGTGCTGAAGATGACGCCGCGCAGGTGGCCCTTGGCGAGCATCTCCTTCATGACCTTGCGGTCGGCCGGGGATGCGTTCGGGTCGGCGAGCGGCGGCTCGAGGACGATGTTGACGTCCGGCTGGCCCTTGGGCCCGACCGTGGTCCAACGCATGCCCTCGTACTTGACGTCGGCGCGCACCTCGAGCTCCAGAAGATCCCGGTAGAAGGCGAGGGCTTCGTCGTGATCATGGACCGCGATGAAGCAGTTACGAAGCTTCAAGTTGTTCATGCGATCAGCCTAGGTGCGCTGCGCCGAAGCCGCTTCTTGATTTCTGATCGGTTTCGTCATCACCCTGAGGACGCAATCGGGGATGTCCGCCGCCGCCGAGTGGCTGCGCGCGCGATAGGCGCTGGGCGACTCACCGACGAGCTCGGTGAAGCGTGAGCTGAACGAGCCCAGCGACGTACAGCCGACGGCGAAGCACGCGTCGGTGACCGAGATGTCACCGCGCCTGAGCAAGGCTTTGGTCCGCTCGATCCGGCGGGTCATGAGGTAGCTGTAGGGGCTCTCGCCGAACGCCGCCTTGAAGCTGCGGGAGAAGTGGCCGGCCGACATCGCGGCCGAGCTCGCAAGCGCCGGCACGTCGAGCGGCTGGTCGAACTCGCGGTCCATGCGGTCCTTCGCCCTGCGCAGCCTGACGAGACCGCGGGTATCCATGGAAATCGCATCCATGGTACGCAGGCGGAGCCAACGGACTACTCGGGTGGGCCACGCTCGGCCCGGAAACGTTCAGATGAGGTCGCCGGCCGTCCTCTCAGGCGGCTGAGCGGCGCTGGCTGGCCTGGCGCATGATCTTCCGCATCTGCTCCAGGTGCGACTCGTCATGGGCCAGGCCGCTGAGGAAGCGGCCGAGGGCGTTCATCGGCGGCCGGCCCTCGTACGGGGCATAGAAATTATCGAAATGAGGATGGTCGGGCCAGGCGTCCAGCATCGCCAGGCGCATCCGGCGGCTTTCCTCGATTCGGTGCCGGATGAACTTGACTGTGCGAGCCTGCTCCCAAGGCAGCTCATATCGCGAGCGGCCGGCGACCGGTAAGCCGCGCGCCAAGACGAGGGCTAGTGCGGCCGATTCCTCGGCCGAGGCTGTCGAGTGCACGACGACATGGCCGAGCGTCCAGGAGAGGCCCACGTCCTCCGGCCGGGCGGCGAAGGTGTCGTTGGCGTCGGGATCTTCAGGCACCATCACGACGTCCTCGTCCGCGGCACCTTCGATGGCAGCCGCCTGGAGGTCGCACATCTCGTCGGTGAGTGCGCGGAGATCCACCTGGGTGAGGTGAGCGGCGAGCTCCTGGATGCTGGCTTCGCGCCGGCGCAGAGGTCCAAAGTCGATCACAAGAGGTGCAACCGATCCGTGGCACGGGCGGATTCCAAGTCATCACAGTCTGAGGGTCAGCCCTTGTCGATCTTGTCGCCGGCCGCGGCCACCACGTACCAACCGCCGCCGAAGGCGAGGCGGACTCGGAGTCCCACGGCGGTCACTCGGGGATGCTCGGAATTCACGCCGGCCAGGGGGCCGGATATGGCTACGGGCCCCGCTTCGTCGCTTGCTTTGCCCGTGCCCCGCTGGTCCTGGAGCGGTCCCGTCAGCTCCTAGGTGAACCGCGCTCGAGTTCAGGCGCGTCAGGGACCGCTGCGGGTGGAATGCCGTCGCCAGCGATCCGGCCGAAACTCGGCGCCCGGCGGCGCGACCAGATCGAAGCCACCGTCCGCCGCGCGTTCGAGCCGGTAGCCGCCCTCGGTGACCTGGGGGTGGTGCTTGCGCCGGCAGAGCGGCACCCCTTCCCGGACGTCGGTTCCGCCGCCCACCGCAACCGGCACCAGATGATGGATCTCGCAGTCTCGGATGGGCACTGTGCAGCCGCCCGCCACGCAGTGCGAGAAGCGAGTGGAGATCTCCTGGCGCTGAGGTTCGCTGTGGCAGCGCCGAGCCCGACCGAAGTTGAGCGTCACCCCGCCACCGTCCAGGGTCTGCCTGCGCTCGACGTGGTCCTGGCCGCGCAGCCGGGCCAGGGTGCCCAGGCTGATGGGGCCGACACCCTCCACCTCGGCAGCCACCTCGGCACCGGCCTGCGTGCGCACGATCACGGTCAGCTGGGGACGGCGCCCGGCCTGCCGCGCCAGCTTGCCGGAACCGATCGCCACCGAGCAGAGCTCGATCAGGGCGTCGGCCTGGCGCTGGTCCTGGCTGCGCTCGTCACCCTTGGCCGGGATGCCGATCAGTGACTCCAGGCAGGTGCGCAGCTTCATCCCTTCGGGCGCCGGCAGCGCGCCCTCCAGGCCCAACATCCCGTCGGCGTGGTCGAAGAGGCGCAGCCGCCGCTTCTCGTGCTGGCGGTAGGCCTGGCGCGCCACGCCGTCGGGGTCCTCGCGATGGCGGATCTCCAGGCCCAGCTTGCGCAGCTCGCGAGGATCGCTTCTGGCGGCCGCCGGCAGCAGCTCGGCCTGCGCCTGCACGGCTGTGGCTTCAGGTAGATCGCTGACCTGGCGGGCGATCAGGAGCGCGTGCTCGAAGGAGATCTCGCCCTGCTGGACCGCCTCGACGGTGGGCTCCAGCGTTTCCAGCTGGCGGGCCAGCGTGACCTGGTTGTCGGCGCTGGCGCCCGAGACGTGAGTGTGGGTGCGGATCCAATCGACTGAAGAGTGCTCGCCCAGGTCATAGAAGGCCTGCCGGCGGTCGAAGACGGCCAGCCGGCGGGCGGCCTGGAGCTCGAAAAGGTCAACCGTGGAGCGGATGAACTTGAGCTCGGCGCCGAGCTGCTCAGCCGCCAGGGACTCGACGTCGACCGCCTCGAGCTCCTCCAACAACGCGTTGCGGAGTTCGTGCGCTGAAGCGGTGGAGAGCTCCCCCCAACCCCCATTCAACATGACGCAATTTTATCACAGCGACGAACAAACGTACGATCTTAACAAGCCGGAGAAGTCGACTCGGCGACCGGGGCGACCATTCACATCCCGGAGACGATCCGGGTGTCGCCTAATCTCGAGAGCTGTTCGTCCTAGCGGCTAGTCGCGGTACCGGTAGACGATCCGCCCCCGATCGAGGTCATAGGGAGACAGTTCGACTCGGATCCGATCGCCGGGGGTGATCCGGACCCGGAACCGGCGCATCCGGCCGGCGGTGTAGGCGATCAGCTTGTGACCGCCCTCCAGCTCCACCTCGAACATCACGTTCGGGAGAGCCTGGCCGACGACCGCGTCGAACACGACGGGAGCTTCCTTGTCCGGCACCACGGGCGCGGTGGGTCGCGAACGGCGGCGGCCGGAACGGCGGAAGGGTGAGGTGGAGTGAGCTCTTGCCAACGCCACCCACTGTACTTGGGCCGGCGTGGAGGCCGTTCAGCGCCCGATCAGGTACCCGGCTCGACCGGCCCCCCGCTCCTGCAAGACCCAGGTGTTGCCATCGGGGTCGCTGAAGTAGGCGAAGGAGTTGTAGTCGTGGTGCTCCGGATCGGGGCCGGGAAGCCACTCTCCAGCAGCGAAGTGCCGGATCTCGCTCACGTCCAGCCCGCGTTCGACAAGCTCGGCGCGCGCGGCCCCGATGTCGGTGACGACGAGGTGCGTGCCCCGAACCGAGCCCGCGGCGGCATCCGTGATCCCGATTCCGATGCTGATCGAGCAGGCGGAGCCCGGCGGGTCCAGCTGCACGACGCGAAAGTCGTCGCCGGCGCGGTGGTCGACCGCCAGGGCGAACCCGCATTTCTCCACGTAGAAGGCCTTGGCGCGATCCACGTCCGAGACCGGGATCAGCACGAGCTCCAGCTTTAAGTCCATGAGGGAGAAAGTTACTGACCTTCTTATGTCGGCGGACGCATGACTGGCAGGTGACCCCGCGGGAGGTGCTGACCCCAGCTGGCTAGTGCGGAAATGGTGGCGGGCCCGACCGCCGCCGAGCTGACCGACCGCGTGGCGCTGCTCCAGCGCTTGCCGATCTTCTTCACGCTGCCCTTCAGCGACCTGCTGGCCCTGGCGCGCACCCTCACGGCCATCACTGCCGCCCCGGGCTCGATCGTGGCCCAGCAGGGTGCGGCCGCGGACAGCATCTTCATCGTCGAGCACGGCCGCTGCGAGGTCCGCACCGACTCCTCACCGGGTCACTCGGTGACCATCGCACTGCTGGCGCCCGGCGACTTCTTCGGGCTCCACGCCATCCACGCCTCCGAGGAGTACGCGGGGTCCGTGATCGCCGTCACCCACTGCCGGCTGCTGGTGCTGAGCAGCGCGGACCTGGTGAACGCCCTCGGCGAGGACTCGGCGGCCGTCGATCAGCTGCGCAAGCTGGCCACCCAGCGGGCCGGCACCTTCGAGCGCTTGACCGCCCGGGCCTCGGCCGCGACCGGCCAGCGTTCGGGCCTGCTGACCGCCGTCTACTCGGCCAAGGGCGGATCCGGCAAGACGACCGTCGCCCTCAACCTGGCCGCGCACCTCGGCCGGCTGCGCCATGGGGAGGCGGTGCTGGTGGACCTGGCCCTGCCCTACAACCATGCCGCGATGATGGCCAACCTGGTCCCCACCCAATCGCTGGCCCACGTTGACCAGCAGGCATCGGTGGCCTTCGACGACGCCATCCTGGGCGCCATCCACGACCACCGAGGCGGCTTCATGTTGCTGCCCGGGATCCTCACGGCCGCGCAGGCAGAGCTGATCACCCCTGACCTCGTGTCTCGAGCGCTGGATTGGCTCCTGACCGCCTTCAACTACGTCGTTGTCGACCTCGGTGTGGGACTCAGCGAAGTCACGCTCCGGGTGCTCGAGAGCGCCCACCAGGTCGTGCTCGTCGTCACACCCGAGCTCACGAACCTAAAGGACAGTGCAGAGCTCTTGCAGACATTCACAAACGTCCTCGAGATCCCGCCCGGTTGCGTGACCGTGCTCCTCAACCACCCGCGCCCGGCGACGCTGGTGACGCGCCTGGATGTGGAGCGGGCGCTGGGTCGCCCCGTCTCCACCGAGATGCTCTTCGACGGGCCGCGCTTCGATCGGGCCACGGTCAAGGGCGAGCTCCTGGTGTTGACGGAACCCGGCGGCCGCACGGCCCATGCGATTCGCGAGCTCGGCGACCTGGCCGTCCCTCAGCTCGAGGTTGCGAACTGATGGCCGCCGTGGTGGCGGATCCGGTCGGTTCCGGTATCCCCGGCGTCAACCTCGACGAGTACTACCAGGCGCTGGGCCCGATCGAGCCCCTGATCCGGGATGAGCGCGTGACCGAGATCATGGTCAACGGCATCGACCACGTCTACGTGGAGATGGGCGGCAAGGTGGTCCTCACCAACATCAAGTTCCAGGACGAGGACGCGCTGCTCAACGTGATCCAGTTCATCGTGCGCACGGTCGGCCGCCGCATCGACGAGCGGGTGCCGCTGGCCGACGCCCGGCTCGCTGACGGCTCCCGCGTCAATGCTGTGATCCGGCCGCTGGCCATCGACGGCCCGCTGCTGACCATCCGCAAGTTCGCCAAGGACCCCTTCCAGGTCGAGGACCTGATCCGGTTCGGCAGCTGCAACGAAGCCGGGTTCGGCTTTCTCAAGGCCTGCGTGCTGGCCAAGGCCAACGTCATCATCTCGGGCGGCACCGGCACCGGGAAGACCACCTTCCTGAACGTGCTCTCGGGTTTCATCCCGGCCGATGACCGGATCGTGACCATCGAGGATGCGGCCGAGCTCCAGCTCCACCAGGAGCACGTCTGCCGCCTGGAGACCCGCCCCAAGGACATCAACGGGGAGGGCGAGATCAGCATCCAGCGGCTGGTCATGAACTCGCTGCGCATGCGGCCGGAGCGGATCGTGGTCGGGGAGTGCCGCGGCGGCGAAGCCCTGGACATGCTGCAGGCCATGAACACCGGCCACGACGGGTCGATGACCACCATCCACGCCAACAGCCCCCGCGACGCCCTGGCCCGGCTCGAGACCCTGGTCCTGATGTCGGGGATCGACCTTCCCGTCAAGGCCATCCGCCAGCAGGTGGCGGGCGCCATCAACATCTTCTGCCAGCTCAACCGGCTCCGCGACGGCTCGCGCCGGGTGACCTCGATCACCGAGGTCACCGGGATGGAGGGCGAGACCATCACCATGCAGGAGATCTTCCTGTTCGAATCCCTGGGCGCCGGCAAGGACGGCAAGATCATGGGCGAGTTCAAGCCCTCGGGGATCCGGCCCCAGATCCTGGACCGCATGTTCGCGATGGGCCTTCCGATCCCGCCCGAGATCCTGAGCATCTTCCCGCAGCGCCCAGAGGGCACCTGGCAGCGGGCGAGCTGATGGACAACCAGCTCCGCCTGACGGCGGACGACGAGGGTCGCTATGTCGAGGTCAACGAGGAGGCCGTGCGCGTGCTCGGCTACAGCCGGGATGAGCTCCTGTCGATGTCGGTCTGGGACCTCACGCCGCCTGTCAAAGAGCTGGACGGGCTGGTCCTCTGGCAGGACTTCATCCGCGCCGGCGAGCAGTCGGGCCGGTACGCATTGAAGACGAAGCGGGGCCTACTGGTCTGGTTCGACTACCGCGCCCAGGCCAACATCACGCCCGGCCGGCACGAATCGGTGCTCTCACCGGTGCACGCTTAGCCCACCCGATCGACCGGGCTAGGATGGCCCGGATGATCGAGGTGCGCGACCTGGTCAAGCGCTACAAGAAGGCCGACCGGAACGCGGTGGACGGAGTGTCGTTCGACGTCGCCCAGGGCGAGTTCTTCGCGCTGCTGGGCCCCAACGGGGCGGGCAAGACGACCACCATCTCGATCCTCACCACCACCCTGACCCCGACCTCGGGTACGGTCGTGATCGACGGTTGCGACGCCGTCCGAGACCCGGCGGGCGTCCGCAGCCGGGTGGGCATCATCTTTCAGCAGCCGAGCCTGGACCTCAACCTGTCGGGCGAGGAGAACGTGCGCTTCCACGCCATCCTCTACGGCCTCTATCCCTACCGCCCACTCTTCCGAGCCATGCCCCGCGCCTACCGCGAGCAGCTGCGGGAGCTGGCCCAGGTGCTGGGCCTGGAGAAGGACATCTTCAAGCCGGTCAAGAAGCTCTCGGGCGGCATGAAGCGAAAGCTGGAGATCATCCGCGGCCTCATGCACCGCCCGCGCGTCCTCTTCCTGGACGAGCCGACGGCCGGCCTCGACGCGGCCAGCCGGCGCAATCTCTGGGGCTACCTGCGCGAGGTGCGCGCCGCCTACGACATCACGGTCTGCCTCACCACCCACTACCTGGAGGAGGCGGAGAGCGCGGACCGCATCTGCATCCTCGACCAGGGCCGCGTGGTGTCGATGGGCACGCCCGCCAAGATCAAGGCCGACCTGGTGGACGAGTTCCTGGTCCTGGACGCCGCCGACCGCGCCGCGCTGCGCCGCGAGCTGGACCGGATGGGCCTGGCCCACGCCGACGCCGGCCCCTTCAAAGTGGAGCTCAACGGACACTCGGCGCAGGACGTGATCAGGTCCTTGACCACCCCGCTGACGGTGCTGCGCACCAGCTCACCGTCGCTGGAGGACGCCTACCTCAAGATCGTGGGCTCGGCGATGGAGACCATGCAGTGAGGGAGGTGAACGCGGTCCTCGCGATCGCGTCGCGCGACGTGACCAAGCTGCTGCGCGACCGCGCGCGCCTGGTCTTCAGCTTCATCTTCCCGGTCATCTTCATCGGCCTGATGGGCGGCACGCTGCAGAGCAACCTGGGCCGCGCGGCCGGCTTCAACTTCATCGGCTTCATCTTCACGGGCGTGCTCGGGATGACGCTGTTCCAGTCGTCGGCGCAGGGTCTGCTCTCGCTGATCGAGGACCGCGAGAACGACTTCAGCCAGGAGATGTTCGTGTCGCCGATCTCCCGCTACTCGATCATCTTCGGCAAGATCCTGGGCGAGACCGGCGTCTCGCTTTTCCAGGCCGCGCCGATGGTCCTGCTGGCGCTGGTGTTCCGGGTGCCGCTGACGCCTCTCCAGGTGCTGCTTTTGGTGCCGGCGGCGATCATCGCCTGCCTGTTGGGCGGCGCCTTCGGCGTGGCCGTGATGTCGCTGCTCAGCAACCAGCGCGCCGCCCAGCAGATCTTCCCGTTCCTGATCTTCCCTCAGTTCTTCCTGGCCGGGATCTTCAACCCCATCAAGATCCTGCCCTGGTACCTGGCGCCGCTGTCCCTGATCTCACCGCTGCGCTACGCCGTCGACCTGCTGCGCGGGATCCTCTACTCCGGCCGTCCCGAGTACGACAAGATCGTGCTCTTCAGCCCGCTCACCAACCTGGTGGTGATGCTCGCCATCTTCCTGGTGCTGATGGTGCTGGGGACCGCGCTCTTCGTGCGCCGAGAGACGAACCGCTAGCGCGCCCAGAAACAGCCGAGCGCCGGCGCTCGAACGCGTCTGGAGCGCGCCAATCATCCGAGCGCCGGCGCCCGGTGTCCAGCCGCCGGCGCGGCCCTGGCCGAGCTCTACGGAACGTGAGTTATTCTGTAGCCGCATCCCGAGCGGCTCGGTCTCAGGGACCGGGCCCGGCAACCTGGCCGGCACGCCAAGGTGCCTTTCCGAAAGCGGAGATGCGGCCAAGCATTCAGGCAACAAAGTGTCAGAAAGCAACGTGAGCACGGCAACCGGGACAACCGAAGAACGGCTGCGCGCCCTGATGGACGCCCGGATCATGGTCCTCGACGGCGCCTCGGGCACCTTCGTCCAGGGCCTGAAGCTCAGCGAAGAAGACTTCCGCGGCGAGCGCTTCAGGGACCATCCGAAGCCGCTGCAGGGCGACATCGACCTGCTCAACCTGACCCGACCGGAGGCGGTGCTGGCCATGCACCGCGCCTACCTGGAGGCGGGGTCCGACTGGGTCACCACCAACACCTTCACGGCGACGCCCATCAGCCAGGCCGACTACGGGCTCGAGCAATACGTGTACCAGATCAACCGGCGCGGCGCCGAGCTGGCGCGCGAGGCGGTGGCCGACTACCCGGGCCGCTTCGTGGCCGGGTCCCTGGGGCCCACCAACGTGACCCTCAGCCTGTCGCCCAAGGTGGACGACCCGGCGTACAGGACCATCACTTTCGATCAGCTGCGGGCTGGATACGCAGAGGCTGCGCGCGGCTTGCGCGACGGCGGCGCCGACCTGCTGGTGATCGAGACCATCTTCGACACCCTCAACGGCAAGGCCGCCATCGTGGCCGCCCGCGAGGTGGCGCCCGAGCTGCCGCTGGTGATCTCGGTCAGCATCGTGGACCGCAGCGGCCGCAACCTTTCCGGCCAGACCGTGGAGGCGTTCTGGACCTCGGTCGAGCACGCGCGCCCGGTGGCGGTCGGCATCAACTGCTCGCTGGGGGCCACCGAGATGCGGCCCTATCTCGCAGAGCTGGCGCGGGTGGCGCCGGTCCCCGTCACCTGCTACCCCAACGCCGGGCTGCCCAATGCCTTCGGCGGCTATGACGAGCAAGCGCCGACCACGGCCGGGCTCCTGCGCGAGTTCGCCCAGAACGGCTGGGTGAACGCGGTCGGCGGCTGCTGCGGCACCGGCCCCCAGCACATCGCGGCCATCAGGGAGGCGGTGGCGGGGCTGCCGCCGCGCCGGCCGCCCAAGCGGCCCTCGCGGATGCGCTTCAGCGGCATGGAGCCGTACGAGATCGGGCCCGACACCGGGTTCGTGACCATCGGCGAGCGCACCAACGTCACCGGCTCGGCGCGCTTCCGGCGCCTGATCGAGAGCCGCGACTACGGAACGGCGCTCCAGGTGGCGCTGGAGCAGGTCCGGGGCGGGGCCAACCTGCTCGACGTGAACATGGACGCCGACCTCCTGGAGAGCGAGCGGGAGATGACGATCTTCCTCAACCTGCTCGCCACCGAGCCCGAGGTGGCGCGGCTGCCGATCATGGTCGACAGCTCCCGTTTCTCCGTGCTGGAGGCGGGGCTCAAGTGCCTGCAGGGCAAGGGCGTGGCCAACTCGATCAGCCTCAAGGAAGGCGAGGAATCCTTCCTCGACCAGGCGCGCCGGGTGCGGGCCTACGGCGCCGGGGTGGTGGTCATGGCCTTCGACGAGAAAGGCCAGGCCGACACCGCCGAGCGCAAGGTGGCGATCTGCGAGCGCGCCTACAAGGTGCTCACCGAGCAGGCCGGCTTTCCGCCCGAGGACATCATCTTCGACCCCAACGTGCTCGCCGTGGCCACTGGCATCGAGGAGCACAACGGCTACGCCAAGGCCTTCATCGAGGCGGCGGGCGAGATCAAGAAGCGCTGCCCCGGCGTGCGCATCTCGGGCGGCATCTCCAACCTTTCATTCGCCTTCCGGGGCAACGACCGCGTGCGCGAGGCCATGCACTCCGCGTTCCTCTATCACGCGATCCGCGCCGGGCTCGACATGGGCATCGTCAACGCCGGCCAGCTGGCCGTCTACGAGGACATCCCCAAGGACCTCCTGGAGCTGGTCGAGGATGTCATCTTCGACCGCCGCCCGGACGCCACCGAGCGCCTGGTGGAAGTCGCCAAGACGGTGACCGGCGAAGGCACCAAGCGCGAGCAGGACCTGGCCTGGCGGGAGGCCCCGGTCGAGAAGCGCCTCGAGTACGCGCTGGTCCACGGCATCGCCGACTTCATCGAGGAGGACGCCGAGGAGGCGCGCCACCACTACGCGCGGCCCCTGGAGGTCATCGAGGGCCCGCTCATGGCCGGCATGCAGGTGGTGGGAGACCTCTTCGGCGCCGGCAAGATGTTCCTGCCCCAGGTCGTCAAGAGCGCGCGCGCCATGAAGCGCGCCGTCGCCTACCTGGAGCCGTTCATGGCCGCCGAGAAGTCCGGCGGGCCCGCTCGGGCCCGGGGCAAGCTGGTGCTGGCCACGGTCAAGGGCGATGTCCACGACATCGGCAAGAACATCGTGGGCGTGGTGCTCGGCTGCAACAGCTACGAGGTCACGGACCTCGGGGTAATGGTCACCGCCGACCGCATCCTCGACACCGCCATCGAGATGGGGGCCGACGTGGTCGGGCTGTCGGGACTGATCACGCCCAGCCTCGACGAGATGGTGCACGTGGCCAGGGAGATGGAGCGGCGCAAGATGACGCTGCCGCTGCTGATCGGCGGCGCCACCACCTCGAAGCAGCACACGGCGGTGCGGATCGCGCCCGAGTTCAGCCAGCCGACCGTGCACGTGCTCGACGCCTCGCGGGTGGTGGGGGTGGTGTCGGATCTCCTCGATCCCCGGCGCAAGGCGGTCCTCGACCAGGACAACCGCGACCTCCAGGAGAAGCTGCGCGTCCAGCACGCGGAGAAGACGGCGCGCCCGATCCTGGCGCTGGAGGCCGCGCGCGAGAACCGGGCACGCCTCTCCTTCCAGGCGCTGGAGAAGCCGTCCTTCACGGGCCTGCGCACGGTCGAGCCCGACCTGGAGACGCTGGTCCCCTACATCGACTGGACCTTCTTCTTCCATGCCTGGGAGCTGAAGGGCCGCTTCCCGGCCATCCTCGACCATCCCGAGATGGGCCCCGCCGCGCGCGAGCTCTATGCGGCAGCGCGCGAGCAGCTGGACCAGATCGTGGCCGGGAAGCTGCTCACGGCCCGCGGAATCTACGGGTTCTGGCCGGCGCACGCGGAGGCCGACGACCTGGTCCTCGACTGCGGGGTGCGCTTCCCGATGCTGCGCCAGCAGGTGGACCACGGCGACGACCGGCCGAACCGCAGCCTGGCCGACTACCTGGCGCCGGCGGGCGATCACCTGGGCGCTTTCGCGGTGACCGCCGGGATCGGAGCCGACGAGCTGGCCCACCGCCACGAGCGCGAGAACGACGACTACAAGGCGATCATCGTCAAGGCGCTGGCCGACCGCCTGGCCGAGGCCTTCGCCGAGTACCTGCACCAGGTCGCCCGCCGGGAGTGGTACGAGACGGGGCCCGAGCATTCGCCCGAGGACCTGGCGGCCGAGAAGTTCCGCGGCATCCGACCCGCCTTCGGCTATCCGGCCTGCCCGGACCACAGCGAGAAGGCGACGCTCTGGACGCTGTTGGGGGCTCCCGAGGTCGGGATCCGGCTCACCGAGAACTTCGCCATGACGCCGCCCGCCTCGGTCTCCGGCCTCTACTTCGGGCACCCCGAGGCCAGGTACTTCACCCTCGGCAAGATCGGCCGCGACCAGGTCGGGGACTACGCGGCGCGCAAGGGTATGTCAGTGCCCGAGGCGGAGCGCTGGCTGCGCCCGAACCTGGTCTATGAGCCAGAGGCGATAAGGGACTGACGTCCCCCTCCCCTCGGGGAGGGTTGGGGTGGGGTAGTCCCCCTCCCCCCCGGGGAGGGTTGGGGTGGGGTTGCCGCTATGCGGGCAGGT
>DATCNF010000449.1:0-4115 GCA_036565325.1 Candidatus Dormiibacterota bacterium
CGCGCCTCGTCCGGGCTCTCTAACCGCCGTATCGCAGCTCCTCGCGGGGCTTGGTGTCGCCATAGGAGTGCTGGGCGTCGGGGAAGGCCCCCGACTCGACCTCGGCCGCGAAGGCGCGGGCCGCTCCCACCACCTGCTCGCCGAGCTCCGCGTAGCGCTTAACGAAGCGCGGCTGCCGGCCGCCGGTGCTCAGGCCCAGGAGGTCGTTCACGACCAGCACCTGGCCGTCGCAGGCGGACCCGGCGCCGATGCCGATGGTCGGGATGGCCAGCGACCGGGTGATGCGGGCGGCCACGTCGTCCGGGATCCCCTCCAGCACCAGAGCAAAGGCGCCGGCGGCCTCCAGCAGGCGCGCGGCGTCGAAGAGCTCGTCGGCCGCCTCCGGGGTCCGGCCCTGGACCTTGAAGCCGCCCATCGTGTTGACCGACTGGGGGGTCAGGCCGATGTGGGCCATGACCGGGATCCCGTTCTCGACCAGGCGCCGCACGGTGCCCGCCATGTGCGCTCCGCCCTCCAGCTTGACGGCATGCATGCCGCCTTCCTTGAGCAGACGGGCGGAGCTGGCGAGGGCCTGCTCCGGGCTCTCCTGGTAGGCGCCGAAGGGGAGGTCGCCGACCAGCAGGGCATTGCGAGAGCCCCGGGCCACGGCCGCGGCGTGGTGGACCATGTCGTCGAGGGTCACCGGCACCGTGGTCGAGTAGCCGAGCACCACCATGCCCAGCGAGTCCCCGACCAGGAGGACCGGGATGCCGGCCTCGTCAAGGAGCCCGGCGGTGGTCGCGTCGTAGGCCGTGAGCATAGCGAAACGGCGGCCTTCGGCCTTGTATCGCTGGACGTCCAGCACTGTGGTCACGGACACATCTCCTTCGGTCGCTGCCGGCCATCAAGCGGGGTCCCCGCGAAATCGCAGATTTCGTGGGGTGCTTAGCCGGTCAACGCCTCTTCGATACGTCTGGCGGTCTCCTCCTCGAGCCCGGCCTCGCGGGCCAGCTCGAGTGCCGCTGATCCAAGAATACGGTAGACCTCGACCGGTATTCCCCCACCCGTGGCCTTCAGCTCGCTGAGCTGGCGCGCGACGGTCTCCGGGTCGCCCCGGCGGATGGGCCCGATCAGCGCGTCGGGGAGGCCGGCGACGGCCAGGTTCTCGGTCACGCCCCGCATCAGGGGCAGCAGAGCGGCCAGCGCGTCCTCGCGTGACCATCCGGCCCGACCCAGGACCTCCGCGGCCTGGGCGCTGAGGGCAACCAGGTAGTTGGAGGCGAGCACGGCGGCCGCGTGGTAGAGGGTCCGCTCCTCCGGCGGCACCCTCCGGGGTCGAGCGCCCAGCGCTCGGGCCAGTCGCATGAGCTCGCCCAGCAGCCGGGGGCTCGACGCGTCGACCGCCACCAACGCGCCGCGGAAGGCCTCCGGCTCGCGCTCCACCGGGAAGGACTGCAGGGGATGGAGGGAGCCGACGTCCCGCCCCGCCTCCGCCACCGACTTGAGCGGCGCCAGGCCCAGGGCTCCGCTCAAGTGGATGACCGCGCTGCCCTCGGGCAGCGGCAGCTCCGCCAGCTCGGCGGCCAGGTTTGCGATGGCCGGGTCGGGCACGGCCAGGAAGATGCGCGCGCCTTTCCCGAAGGGCAGGCCGGCGCGCCACTCGCGTCCGGCCACCAGGCGGCCACCGATAGCGCGCGACAGGGAGCGGCCGAGGCGGCCCCGGCCGAGGACGACTCGCTCGGGCGCTAAGAGACTTCCTTCTTGCGGGCGGTCGGTACCGGCTCGGCGGCGGCGAGGATCTCGTTGAGCTCGGCGCCGTCGACGGTCTCGACCACCTTCAGCCGTTCGACGACCGCGTCCATCTTGGGCCTCTGATCGGTGAGCAGCTGGCGGGCGGTGTCGTAGGCCTCGTCGATGATGTTCTTGACCTCGGAGTCGATGATGGCGGCGACCTCCTCCGAGTAGGTTCGCTGCTCGCCGAGGTCGCGCCCCAGGAAGACGAGCTCCTCTTTCTGGCCCATCATGATGTTGCCCACCTTCTCGCTCATGCCCCACTGGGTGACCATGCGGCGGGCGATCTGGGTGGCGCGCTGAATGTCGTTCTCGGCGCCGCTGGTGACGTCGCCGAACACGATCTCCTCGGCGGCGCGACCGCCCATGATGCCGGCGATCTGCTGCTTGAGCTCCTGCTTGGAGACCAGGTACTTGTCCTCCTCGGGGAGGGCCATGGTCCAGCCCAGGGCCATGCCGCGGCTGATGATCGAGACCTTGTGCACGGGGTCGCAGAGCGGCAGCGCCTTCATGACCAGGGCGTGCCCGACCTCGTGGTAGGCGATGACCGCCTTCTCCTTCTCGGAGATGCGGCGGCTCTTCCTCTCGGGGCCCGCGATCACGCGCGCGATCGCCTCCTCCAGCTCCTCCATCCCGATCACCTTCTTGTTGGCGCGGGCGGCCAGGATGGCGGCCTCGTTGATCAGGTTGCTGAGGTCGGCGCCGGTGAAGCCGGGCGTCTGGCGGGCCAGCACATCGAGGTCGACGGTGGTGTCCAGCGGCTTGTTGCGGGCGTGGACGTCGAGGATCTGGCGGCGGCCCCGGATGTCGGGTCGGTCGAGGGTGACGTGGCGGTCGAAGCGGCCGGGGCGGAGCAGGGCCGGGTCGAGCACGTCGGGCCGGTTGGTGGCCGCGATCACGATCACGTGGGTGTTGGTGTCGAAGCCGTCCATCTCGACCAGCAGCTGGTTGAGAGTCTGCTCGTGCTCGTCGTGACCGCCGCCCAGGCCGGCGCCGCGCTGGCGGCCGACCGCGTCGATCTCGTCGACGAACACGATGCAGGGGGAGTTCTTCTTGGCCTGGTCGAAGAGGTCGCGCACGCGGCTGGCGCCGACGCCGACGAACATCTCCACGAACTCGGAGCCGCTGATGCTGAAGAAGGGGACCCCGGCCTCACCGGCCACGGCCTTGGAGAGCAGGGTCTTGCCGGTCCCGGGGGGGCCGACCAGGAGCACGCCCTTGGGGATCCGGGCGCCCAGCGCCACGAACTTCTCGGGGTACTTGAGGAACTCCACGATCTCGGTGAGCTCCTGCTTGGCCTCCTCGACGCCGGCCACGTCGGCGAAGGTGACGGCCGGCTTGTCGCCGGCGACCATGCGAGCGCGCGAGCGCCCGAACGACATGGCCTGGTTGTTGCCGCTCTGGGTCTGGCGAAGGATGTAGTACATGAAGCCGCCGATCAGAAGCAGCAGGATGATGTTGGGGACCAGCACCTGGAGCCAGTAGGCGCCGCCGCCGGCGGTCTCGAAGCTGACGTTGACGCCATCGGCGTTGAGGGTGTCGGCGACCTTGTCCGTGGTGTCGGGGAGCGTGACCCCGTACTTCTGGTTGTCACGCGTGGTGGCGGTGGCGTCGGTGCCCTTGATCACCACCTGGGTGACCTTCCCCGGCTCGGACGCCGCCCGCAGGAGCTGCGAATAGGTCCAGGTGCCCGACTTCTGTCCCTGCTCGATCGACTGCCACGTGAAGTAGAAGACGATGCCGAGGACGACGACGAGTAGGAAATAGAACAGGCTGGATCGGGGGACGCGGCTCAAGATGCGGGCTCCTCGGAGGTTGGTGGTGGCACCGATCTTACCATCGGCCGGTTCCTGCTCCCTCCACCCAAACGTGGCTCCCCCGCGAACTCTTACGAGTTGTCGACAACGGCGCGCGGCTGCCAGCTCGCCACCAGGGCGGGAGGCGCGGGGGCGAATTCCGGGCGCCCGTCCCGGAGGACCCTGAAGACCAGCCGGCCGGGGAGCGCCAGCTCCGCGCCGGTGCTCCGCCCGCGCAGCATCCGGCGCATCGCTTCGAGGTGCACTCGGGTCAGGCCGGGGTCGGCGCCGCCGGCGGCCCGGTAGAGCCGGCGGAGGGCCTCGACCCGGAGCGCCGGTTCCTGGGCGCTGACGGATGCCTGCGATTCGACGCGGTCTCGGAAGCGCTGTGCGGCAGCCGCGATGGCGAGCAGCTTTCGGGGGTCGAGGCGCGGCATCAGGAGCTGGCGCACACGCGCGCGCAGGAAGCGGCGGTCGCGGTTGGAGGGGTCCTCCAGCGGAGCGACGCCGGACTGCCGGAGGTACTCGACGACCTGCGCGCGGGTCGCC
>DATCNF010000450.1:0-3328 GCA_036565325.1 Candidatus Dormiibacterota bacterium
GGCCAGCGACGCCCGCAGCAGTACGAGGTGGGGCGTTTCGCGAGCCGCCACCACGGTCGCCGCCGCGACGTCCGTGCACTGCCCGACCAGCTCGCAGACCTGTATATCGACCGCCAGGTCGGCGATCGCGGCGCGGATGACATCGCTCTCCTCGACCACGAGCAGCCGAAACCGCGCCGCACCTCCATGGCCGCCAAGAGACTTCTCGATGCCAAGCACCGTACCGGCCGCTCCCACGCCCTGTCGCCCCTCGTTTGGAGACGCCGGGCCCTCATTTGAGGTAGGCGGTCAGTCGAGCAGCCGGCGCTCCCGAGCGGTGGAGACGGCCTGCAGTCGCGAGCTGCTCTCCAGCTTCTCGAGCAGGCTGCGGACGTGGGTGCGCACGGTGCCGTAGGCGATCCCGAGCTGGGCGGCGATGGCGCGGTTGTTGGCGCCCGTCGCCAGCAAGCTCAGGATCTGCTGCTCGCGAGGCGTGAGCTCGTCGAGGAGCCGCTGCTGCTCCAGCTCCTGCTGCCGCACCTCGCGCTGGCGGGACAGCAGCCTGGACATGGTGGCGGCCGGGAGCAGGAACTCGCCGTCCGCGGCACGCCGGATGGCGGCCACCAGCTCGTCGGGTCCGGTGTCCTTGGATATGTAGCCACAGGCCCCCGCCTCGACCGCCTTCAGCATCGCCTCGTCGCCGTGCTCCGCGCTGAGAAAGAGGACCGCCACCTCCGGGTGTTCGGCGCGTATCTGGCGCGCGGCCACGGTGCCATCGCCGTCCGGAAGGCGGAAATCCATGAGCACGACATCGGGCCGCGCCTCGGCACCGACGGTCACCGCCTCCCCGACGCTGCCGGCCGTGCCGACCACGCGCACCTCCGGGTGCTCGGAGAGCAGCGAGGTCAAAGCCTCAGCCACCAGTCGATGGTCGTCGACCACCAGCACCGCGACCGGGCGCGCCTCGTCCGCCACGCGGTCAGACTCCGCGCACGGCCCTGAGCAGCGGATCGGTGCCCGGGGCGTCGGGCACCCAGAACGTCACCGTCGTGCCCACGCCCGGCCGGCTCTCAAGCTTGAGCCAGCCGCCGGCCACGCGGGCGCGCTCGCGCATCGAGACCAGGCCGAGGTGGCCGGGCCTCTCCACTGCCTCGGCCGGCACGTAGCCCATGCCGTCGTCGCCGATCCTCACCAGCGAGCCAAGCTCCTGACGGCTGAGTGCCACCTCCACATGCTTGGCCTGTGCGTGCTTGCGGATGTTGGTCAGCGCCTCCTGCGCGATGCGGTAGAGCGAGATCCTGACATTGACGGGCGGTTCGATGAGGAGGTCGTTGTGCAGCGAGCAGGAGAGAGCGGTCTCCTCCTCGAGCCGGTCGAGCAGGTCGCACAGCGCGGCCGCCAGGCCTGCACGGTCGAGGGCCGGCGGCCGCAGGTCGAACATCAGCCGGCGCAGGCGCTCGATCGACTCCTGCACCGCCTGCTCCAGCTTGGCGAGCAGCTCGAGGTCTCGCTCCACGGTCATGTGGCGCCGCAGCTGCTGCAGCCGCAGCGACGCCGCCGTCATCGCCTGGACGGTGTCGTCATGGATGTCGGATGCGATCCGCAGCCGCTCCTCCTCCTGGACTCGCACCACGTGCGCAAACAGCCGCTCGCGCTCGGCGAGCTCGACGGTCTGCGCCAGCTGACGCTCGGCGACCTTGCGCTCGCTGGCATCGCGCACCGCCGCCACCACCAGCAGGCCCTCCTCGGTCCGCAGGGGGCTCAGGCTGATGTCGACCGGGAACTCGGTGCCGTTGCGCCGCTTCCCGAACAGCTCCAGGCCGGCGCCCATGGGCCGCGGGCTGGGATCGGCGGCGTAATCGGCGCGATGGCGGGGATGGAGGCTGCGCATGCGGTCGGGCAGCAGCCGGTCCACGCTCTCGCCCAGCAGCTCCTCACGTCCATAGCCAAACAGCTCCTCGGTGCGCGCGTTGACCAGCTGGATGCGACCGCCCTCGTCGACGATCACCATGGCGTCCGGCGCGGACTCCAGCAGGTCGCGGAAGCGCTGCTCGCTCTTCCGCATCGCTTCCTCGGTGCGCCGCCGCTCCGTGATGTCGCGGACCGCCGCCACCGAACGCACGCCGTCTTCGGTCTGCAGGGGGCTGAGGCTGATGTCGACCGGGAACTCGGTGCCGTCCCGCCGGCGCCCGACCAGCTCCAGGCCAAAGCCCAGAGGCCTCGGGTGAGGAGCGGCCATGTATCCGTCACGGTGCTGAACGTGAACGTCGCGCAGCCGTTCCGGCAGCAAGATCTCGATCTGCTGTCCGAGCAGCTCCTCCTGCGGGTAGCCGAACAGCAGCTCGAACTGCGCGTTCGCCAGCTCGATCGCACCGCTCGCGCTGGTGATCACCATGGCGTCGGGTGCCGCCTGCAGGAGCCCGTGGAAGCTCTCCTCGCTCTTGCGCAGGGTGGCCTCCGCGAGGCGCCGCTCGGCCGCCTCGCGCAGCAGGTCCCGTACCAGCGAGGCTCCCCGCTCGGCGGGCAGGCTCAGCTGACCCCGGGCGGCGCGCCGCATGGCTTCCAGCAGCTCGGCCTCGGCGCCGCCCTTGACCAGGTACGCGATCGCGCCCGCCTCCAGCATCTCGAGCACGCTGCTCTGGTCTTCGTAGGCGGAGAGCGCCACCACGCGTGTGGCCGGCTGGGCTGCCAGCAGGTCCCGCGTCGCGCGCGCGCCGCCGCCGGGCAGGCGCACGTCCATGAGCACCACGTCCGGGTTGAGGTCGCTCGCCAGCCGGATCACCGAGTCCGCGTCGGTGGCCGTGCCGGCCAGCTCCAGGTCAGGCAAGGTGTCCAGCGAATCTGCGATGGCGGCCGCCACGTGGGCGTCGTTCTCGGCGATCAGGACTCGGATCTTCGTCATCAGTCGGCCAGGTTCGAGCCGGCCATGGTGTCGGGGATGCTTCCACTCGAGGGCCGGGAACGCAACATCGTATAGCCGTCAGTTGACTGAGCCCCGAAACCGAGACTAGATCAGGAAGTCGGCGATCCGCCTCGAGAACATGTCGGGGTGGGCCTGGATGGCCGCCATGGTGGTCGTCCCGTCGAAATGCCGGACGTCGTACTGGCAGATGGTCATGACCGGAAGCCGCTTGGCGAGGCTGTCGTAGGCCACCTCGTAGTCGAGCATTTCCTGCACCGAGGAGAGGCCCTCGTAGGTCGCCATCTCACCGACCACTCGAATCTGGGTGGCGCCGCGGCCGAGCGCCTGCCACCACAGTTGTTCCCAGCCGGCGACGGCTGCGCGCGCCGAGGAGCCGACGCCGGAGCGGCTGACAAACGCGCCGCTCCCGATCGCCGCCTCCAGGTC
>DATCNF010000451.1:0-16675 GCA_036565325.1 Candidatus Dormiibacterota bacterium
GAGGACCCCCTCCCCAACGGGGAGGGTTGGGGTGGGGGGCCTACCCCGTCGGGTGCTGGGTGGCGACCAGGCCCAGGATGCCGAAGAACACGACCACGAACACGAGCAGCACGATCAGCCCGAGGGCCAGGTGGACGTAGCCGAGGATCAGTCCCGCCACCGCCAGCCCGTTCCCGCTCTCGCCAGTCCGTTTGATCTGGGAGCGGGCCATGTGGCCGGTGATCACCGCCACGACGGCCCCGATCACCGGCAGCATCACGTAGGAGGCGATGCCCGCCACCAGGCTCACGATCGCCAGCTGGTTGGTCGGCGGCGCCACCGCCGCCATCGGGGCCGGGTACGCCGGCGGGACGTAGTGGGGCACGGTGGTACTCGGCTGCGGGCCCAGCGCCGGCGGCTGCTCTGCCATCGGGCCGAAGTTTAGCCGCACCCCGCCTACCTAGAATCGGGCCGGGATGGCGACGGCGACAGACAACAGCGAGGGGATCAGGAAGCGCCTGCGCGCGGTCCCGGACAGCCCGGGGGTGTACCTGCTGCGGGACAAGTCCGCCCAGGTCATCTACGTCGGCAAGGCGCTGCGCCTGCGCGATCGCCTGCGCTCCTACTTCACCCCTGGGTATGCGCAGAACGCCCGCTTGGCCGAGCTCCTGCGCAAGGTCTGGGACTTCGAGTTCGTGCGCACCGCCAACGAGGTGGAGGCGCTGGTCCTCGAGAACGACTTCATCAAGCACTACAAGCCGCGCTTCAACATCCGGCTGAAGGACGACAAGAACTACCTCTACCTGAAGCTGCCCGTCACCGAGGAGTTCCCGCGCGTCCACTACACGCGGCGGATCGCCAAGGACGGCGCCCTCTATTTCGGTCCCTACACCAGCGCCCTTTCCCTGCGCTCGACGGTCAAGTCGCTGCGCCAGCTACTCCCCTTCCGGACCTGCTCCGACGACATCTTCAAGCAGGGCAAGGTGTGCCTCGACTTCCACATCCGGCGCTGCCCGGGGCCTTGCGAGGGCCGGGTAACACGCGACGAGTACCACGCGACCATCCGCCAGGTCGCGCTCTTCATGGAAGGCCGCTCGGACGTGCTCACCCGCGACCTGCGCGACCGCATGGGCGCCGCCGCCGAGTCCCTCGACTTCGAGAACGCGGCCCGCTACCGGGACAAGCTGCTGGCGATCGAGAAGATCGCCGACCGCCAGAAAGTGCTCACCCACAGCCGCGACGACCAGGACCTGGTCGCCTATGCGCGCGACGGCAAGGACGTGTACGTCGAGATCGCGTACATCCGCCAGGGCAAGATGATCGGGCACGACGGCCACCCGCTGGAGGGGGCCGGCGAGGCCACGGAGGGCGAGCTGCTGCGCAGCTTCGTGCTCCAGTACTACGCCAGCGCCACCCACGTGCCGCGCACCATCCTGCTGCCGGGCCCGCCGGACGAGCCCGAGCTGGTGCTCGACTGGCTGGTCACCAAGCGGGGCGGGCCGGTGGCGCTGGACGTGCCCCGCCGCGGCCGCAAGCGCGGCCTCATCGACCAGCTCACCGACACCGCGACCGAGAGCCTGAAGCAGGTGCGGATCGAGGCCGACTATGACCGCAGCCGCACGGAGCCCATGCTGACGGCGCTGGCGGAGGCGCTCGGCCTGCCCGAGGCGCCGCACCGGATCGAGTGCTACGACATCTCCAACATCCAGGGCGACTCGGCGGTGGGGGCGATGGTGGTGTTCGAGGAGGGCCGGCCCAAGAGCGAGCACTACCGTCACTTCCGGATCAAGTTCACGCCCGGCCCCAATGACTTCGCGATGCTGCAGGAGGTCCTCCGCCGACGCTTCGACCGCCTGGAGACCGCGCTCCGCCGCGAGGACGCGGCCGACGTGGGCGACCGCTCCTTCTCGGCCCGCCCCGACCTGGTCCTGATCGATGGCGGCAAGGGCCAATTGAGCGCGAGCCTGGAGGTGCTGGAGGAGGCCGGCTTCGCCGACATCCCGACCTTCGGCCTGGCCAAGCAACGGGAGGAGGTGTTCGCCCCCGACCGCGTCGAGCCGATCATCCTGGAGCACAACTCGCCGGGCATGTTCCTGCTCCAGCGGGTGCGCGACGAGGCCCACCGGTTCGCGATCACGCACCACCGCAAGGTGCGCTCGAAGAAGGCGCTGACCTCGCCTCTCGACTCGGTCGAGGGCATCGGGCCGGCTCGCAAGAAGGCGCTGATGAAGGCTTTCGGTTCCCTGCAGGGCATCCGCGCCGCCAGCCTCGACGAGCTGCGCGCGGTCGGGATCTCGGAGCGGGTGGCGGTGCGCTTGAAGGAATTGATTTGAGCGGTCCCGTGGTGGTTCTGGGCGGCCCCGACGCCGAGGCCGCCGCGGTCTTCTTCCGGCCCACCCACAGCGACGTCCGCCGGCTCGGCCCGCATCCACGCGACGAGCTGCTGGCGCTCGACCGCGAGGGAATCCGCTACACGCTCGTCCACGTGGGTGCGCCCGACACCGAGGAGGGCGGCAGCCACGAGCGCGCCCACCACCGGATCGGCGTCGAGCAGGCGCCGGGCCTGGCCGAGCGCCTGCGTCCCCGCGAGCGGCCGCTGGTCACCTGCCTCTCCTTCGCCTACAAGAACGGGCTCCCCGACGACGCGGCCTGGCTGGTCGACGTCCGCTTCCTGGAGAACTCCTACTGGGTGCCGGGGCTCCGCGATCTGACCGGCCTCGACCAGCCGGTCGTCGAGCACGTGCTCGGCCAGCCGGCGGCCCGGGAGCTGGCCGACCGCCTGGAGGCCGACCTGCGCTGGGTGCTGCCGCGCTACCAGCGCGACCACCTGGTGGTCGCTTTCGGCTGCACCGGGGGCCGCCACCGCAGCGTGGTCCTGGCGGCCGAGATGGCGCGCCGGCTCGCCGACCTGGAGGGAGTCGACGTCGAGCTGGTGACGCGCGACCTGTGACCCGCGCCCTGGTGATCGGCGGCGCCGGCTTCATCGGCGTCGCCGCCTGCAAGGAGCTGATGCGGCGGGGCGTCGAGACCGTGGCCGCCGGGCGCACGCCGCGCCCCTACGGGACCTTCACCAGCTTCCACGCCTTTGACCGCCGGGACCCCGGCCAGCTGCGGGCGGCCCTGGAGAAGGTCCGTCCGGACGTGGTCCTCGACCTCGCCGCGTACAGGCCGGATGAGGTGGCGGGGATGGTCGCGGCCTTCGGCGGCGAGCGCTACGTCTTCGTCTCCACCGGCGTCTACCCGGACCTGCACGGCCGGGCGGCGGCGGAGGACGACTTCGTGCCGCTTCCCGGCGAGGTCCCGGACGATCCAAATCTCGAATACCGCGAGGGCAAGCGCTGGTGCGAGACGGTGCTGGCGCGGGCGGCGGGCTTTCCCTGGACCGTGATCCGCCCCCCGGCGGTCTTCGGCCCCGACGACCACACGCTGCGCATCGCCGCCTACATCCAGCGCGTCGAGGACGGCGGCCCGATCCTGGTCCCCGAGGAGTCCTACGAGCGGCAGGCCGGCCTGGCCTGGGTCAAGGACGTCGGCTACGCCTGCGCCCTCGCCTGCGATCCCGCCAGGCCGCTGGCCGGCCGCGCCTTCAACGTGGCGTTCGAGGGGGTCAGCCTCCGCCACCTGCTGGAGGCACTGGGGAGGACCCGGGGCCGCACTCTCGAGCTGGTCCCGATCCCCTACGCGGAGCTGCCCAACGGTGCCTCGCCCTACGGGCCCGACCCGGCCCGCTCGGCCGGATACGACCTCAGGCGCAGCCGCGGGGAGCTCGGCTTCGAGCCCTCGGCGCTCGAGGACGCGCTGCCCGAGACGCTCGCCTGGTACCTGGCTCGACAACCATCACACCCCGGCTATGCCAACCGCCCGGCCGAGATCGAGCTGGCCCGCGTCCGCGCTCGTGCCTGACGACGCGCGGCAGGGCCTGGTCGCGCGCCTGCGCCGGCAGGCCGATTGGTGCAGCGACTCCCGCGAGCCCCTCTACGCCGGCTTGCTGGCCCGGGCGGCCGAGGACGTCGAGGCGGGCGGCCCCTCGTGGCGCCTCCTGAAACCACACGCCACCGAGCCCGGGACCGCGGCCGTGGCCTTGAGGTTCCTGGCCGGAGTGCACCGGATGGTCCTCGAGGGCAGGCTGCCAGAGCTGGCAGCCGCCTACGCCGCGCTCGATCCTGTCCTTGCCTGGCCGCTCTTCCGCGCAGCCCTGGTCGAGCACCAGGTGGAGCTCCAGGAGCTGGTCGCCAGGCCCTGCCAGACCAACGAGGTCGGTCGTTCGGCGGCCCTGCTGGGCGGCTTCCTGGAGCTGGCACAGGCCTGGCGGCTGCCGCTGCGCCTGCTCGAGGTGGGCGCCAGCGCGGGCCTCAACCTGCGCTGGGACCGCTTTCGCTACGAAGCCGGCGCCGGCGGCTGGGGTGACCCGGCCTCGCCGGTTTGCCTGGACCGGCTCTTCGCCCAGCCGCCGCCCTTCCAGCCGCGCCAGGTGCGTGTGACCGAGCGCAGCGGATGCGACCTGCGCCCCCTCGACCCCAGCAGCGACGAGGGGGCGCTGACGCTGGCCTCATTCGTGTGGCCCTCCAACCCGAGGCGCATGGAGCTGCTCCGAAGCGCGATCGAGGTGGCGCGGTCCGTGCCCGCCGAGGTCGAGCGCGCCGATGCGGCGACCTGGCTGGAGGGCAAGCTGGCACGGCCGGTGCGGGGATCCGTGACCGTGGTCTTCCACTCCGTGTTCGTGCAGTACATCTCACGGTCGGCGCGTGAGCGGATCGAGCGCGCCCTGCTCCGCGCGGGCCGAGTGGCCGGCATCGACGCGCCCCTGGCGCGCCTGCGCCTGGAGCCGGGAGCCAGCTCGTTTGAGGTCCGGCTCACGACCTGGCCCGGCGGCCAGGAGCGCCTGGTCGCGACCTGCGGGTCACACGGCCAGGAGGTGCGCTGGCTATGAGCTGTAGAGGGGGTCGTCCCGGTACGCGGCCATCAGGTACGACGTGACGAACCGGCCGTCGCGCCAGGTGTCGCGGGGAAAAGTGCCCTCCAGGCGGTAGCCGGCTTTCTCGTAGGCGCGACGCCCGCGCTCGTTGCCTTCGTAAAAGGCGAGGTAGACCTTCTCCATCCCCAATTGGCGAAAGGCGAAGGTGGTGATCAGGCGGCAGGTCTCGCTGCCGAAGCCCTTGCCCCAGTTCGGCGACGGCCCGATCCAGATGCCCCAGTGGCAGTTGCGATTGCGGAAGTCGAGGTTGCGCAGCCCGCTCACGCCGATGAACCGCCCATCCTCCAGACGGTCGATCGCCCAGCGCATCTCGGAGGGGTCGCGGCGGGTGACGAAGTCCTCCGCATCCGCGGCCGAGTAGGGCCGCCAGGACCAGTTGTCGAGGAACTCCACGACCTCGGGGTCGGCCACGTTGCGGGCGATGTCCTCCGCGTCATCGGGGCGCAGTGCGCGCAGGCGGACGAGGCGCCCGGTGATGTCCACGGAAGACTTCACAGGATAGCGGCCGAGATGCACCCGAGCCTTCTTAGATTCCTTGTCGCATGGCCCGCCAAG
The DNA here is from genome assembly GCA_036565325.1 of Candidatus Dormiibacterota bacterium. Lineage (GTDB taxonomy): Bacteria > Chloroflexota > Dormibacteria > Dormibacterales > Dormibacteraceae > CF-28. The sequence continues at coordinate 5,510 of DATCNF010000451.1, forward strand.
CCGACGCGTGTCCTTTCGCGCGTCCGTTTCCCGATGACTTCCAGGACTGCTCCGCGTACCAGCGGATCGAGTTCCTGGCGGTCGACTCCCAGTACCGGCCGCTGGGCCGGCACAACTCCTGCCGCCACTTCGAGGCGCACAGCCTGGTCGGGCGCGCGGTCGGCTTCTACGGGGCGTGCGGGCTGGGCGACGCCGAGACTCGCAAGCGCTGGGTGGAGAGGGTCGACGAGAGGCGCCTGGAGGGGATTCGCGGCATCGGGCTGGGGTTGGGAGAGGCCACGCGGGAGGTCACGCGCGAGCTCTGGCACGCCAAGAGCGAGCAGCTGCGAGCGATCCGCGCGGGCCACACCGGCGCCCCCCACAGCCGTCGCATGAAGATGCTGGCCCGGGAGTACGAGCGCCAGGCGCGGGCCTTCCTGGGCACCCGGACCGACGAGCTGGAAGGCCTCGGCCTACCGGTTGCCCCCTGCGTCGAGCTGATCGCCAGCGTGCTCGAGTTCTGGGTCGCGCAGCAGTCGATGGACGCGGCCTACCAGGTGCCGGACCCCATCCTCGAGAAGTTCCCCAAAGACGTGCGCCTGCTGGTGCGCCCGCACACCAGGAAGTCCCCCTCCCCCAAGGGGAGGGTTGGGGTGGGGCCCTAAACCTCCCCAGTTCCTGGGGAGGTGCCGCCCGCAGGGCGGCGGTGGGGGCGCGGCTAGCCCGGCACCACCAGCGAGTCCAAATCGCGCGGGTAGTCGGTGAGCAGCCGGCAACCGTCCTCGGTGATGACCACCGTGTCCGAGTGGCGGAAGCCTCCGATCTCGGGCAGGTAGATCCCCGGCTCCACCGTGAAGACCATCCCGACCTCCAGCGGGTCGGTCTCGCCGCGGTCGAGAAAGGGCGCTTCGTGCACCTCGAGCCCGACCGCGTGCCCGACGTGGTGGCGCAGGTGTCCGCTGTGCCCGAGCTCCTCGGCCACCGCCGCCACCTCGACCTCGACCTGGCCCATCGGCACGCCCGGCTTGATGACCTCGAACGCCTTGTCCTGGAGCGCCACCATGGCGGCGAACGCCGAGCGCTGCTCGGCCGTCGGCTCGCCGATGACCATGCTGCGCTCCAGCTCGCTGCTGTAGCCGTCGATGTCAGCCCCGGCCCCGCTGACCAGGACATCGCCGGGCTGCAGGCCCTGGCCGCGCACGAACCCGTGCGGCATGGCCGTCTTCTTGCCCCCCACGAACATGCAGGTCAGCCCGCTGCCGGCGAAGCGCCGCGGGCGCCAGCCGGGCATCTCGGCGATCATCCGCTGCAGGGTCCGCGCCGCCGGCTCCTCGTAGCACTCCATCTCGGTCCGGCCCGGGCGGATCGCGTCCTGCATCTCCCGGTGGGCCCGCGAGGCCCAATCGGCGCTGACCTGAAGGCACTCGATCTCGGCCCTCGACTTCACCCGCCGTAACGACTCGATCAGCATCTCGCCGTCGGCCGGGCGCGCTCCGAGCACGTCGGTCAGGCGCGGCCCGCGGTAGCCCCAGTACTCGATGTAGCCGTCGTGGTCGGCGGCCACCCGCCGGGCGTGGATCTGGGCCAGCGCCTGCCTGACCGTCTCCATCGGGTGCCGTTCGCCCGGGTACTCGAAGTAGACGTCGACCCGGTCGACACCGGGGACCGACTCGGCGTGCTCCTTCTCGACCGCGGGCACCACCAGCGTGCTGAACCCGTCCCGGTCGAGGATGGCGGTGATCGGCCGCTCGGTCGGGATGTGGTGGAAGCCGGTCAGCCAGGCCACGCGCGCGGGGTAGAAGACGCAGAGGGCGTCCAGGCGCGCCGCCTCCAGCCCCGCCGCCACCGCCTCGCGGCGCTGGGAGTACTCGAGCTCCGAAATGCCGGGGACGGCGGATTTAGTAGCCGGCAAGCTTCCGCATCGCGCCGGCGATCCGGCCCGGGTTGGGCATGAACGCGTCTTCCTGCGGCTTGTTGAACGGCATCGCCGGCACGTCCGGCGCGCAGACCCTCAGCACGGGGCCGTCCAGGTGCTCGAACGCCTCCTCGGCGATGATGGCCGAGATCTCGGCGCCGAAGCCGCCGGTCAGGTTGTCCTCGTGCACCACCATGGCCTTGCCGGTCTTCCTGACCGAATCCAGGATGGTCGCCTTGTCCAGCGGCCTCAGCGTGCGCAGGTCGATCACCTCGACGTCGATGCCCTCGCCGGCCACGACCTCGGCCGCCTCCAGGCAGTAGTGCATCATCAGGCCCCAGGCGAAGCAGGAGAGCTTGCTCCCCTCGCGACGCACGGCCGCCGGGCCGATGGGCGTCGTGTACTCGCCGTCCGGGATCTCGCCCTTGATCAGCCGGTAGGTCTTCTTGTGCTCGAAGAACATCACCGGGTCGGGGTCGCGGATGGCCGACTTGAGGAGCCCCTTGGCGTCCTCGGGCGTGCTCGGCAGCACCACCTTGAGCCCGGGCACGTGCGCGTAGAACGCCTCCACCGACTGCGAGTGGTAGAGGCCGCCGTGGACGCCCCCGCCCCAGGGCGCTCGGATCACGATCGGGCAGCTGAAGTCGCCGTTGGAGCGGTAGCGCATGCGCGCCGCCTCGCTGACGATCTGGTCGAAGGCGGGGTGGATGAAGTCGGCGAACTGGATCTCCGCGATCGGGATCAGGCCGTTGATCGCGGACCCGATGGCCACGCCCACGATGCACGACTCGGCCAGCGGCGTGTCCAGCACGCGGGCCTCGCCGTACTTGGCGTGCAGGCCCTCGGTGGCCAGAAAGACGCCTCCCTTCTTGCCCACGTCCTCGCCCAGGATCCAGACCCGCTCGTCGCGGGCCATCTCCTCGTCCATGGCCTGGCGCAGCCCTTCGATGAGGGTCACCACCGCCATCAGTGTTCGAGCACCTTGGTCGTGAAATCGGAGACCTCGGGCGGCTCCGCCGCCTCCGCGGTGCGCACGGCGGCGTCGACCTCGGCGGTCGCCTCCTGCTGGATGCGCTCGTCGGCGCCCTCGTCGAGCACGCCCTCGTCGAGCAGCAGGTTGCGGAAGCGCTCGATGGGGTCTCGGCGCAGCAGGGACTCCAGCTCTTCCTGGGGCCGGTAGCGCCGCTGGTCGTCGTCCGAGGAGTGGGAGGTGAAGCGCGCGACCTTGGCCGCGATCAGCGTTGCCCCCTCGCCGGCGCGGGCGCGCTCCACGGCGCGCCTCATTACCTGGTAGGTGGCCAGGATGTCGCCGCCGTCCACCGTCTCCCCGAAGAGCCCGTAGCCCTCGGCCCGGCGGGCGACGCTGTCGACGCTCATCTGCAGCCGGTGCGGCACCGAGATCGCGTAGTCGTTGTCCTGCACGATGCAGATGAAGGGCAGCTTGTGCACGCCGGCGAAGTTGAGCCCCTCGTGCCAGTCGCCCTTGGAGGTGCCGCCCTCGCCGATGCAGGTGACGCTGACCTCGTCCAGCCCGCGCACCTTCGACGCATAGGCGATGCCCGCGGCATGGATGATCTGGGTCGCGACCGGGCTGGAGGAGCTCACGATCCGCGCTCGCAGGAGCCCGAAGTGCGACGGCATCTGGCGGCCGCCGCTGTTGGGATCCTCGCGCCGGGCGTAGACGGAGTACATGAAGTCGAGCGCGGTCATGCCCATCGCGATGCAGAAGGCGAGGTCGCGGTAGTAGGGGACCAGCCAGTCCACGCCTGGGCGGAGCGCCGCCGCGGCGCCCACCTGGGCGGCCTCGTGCCCCTGGCCCGAGATCACGAAGGGCGCCTTGCCCTGGCGGTTGAGCACCCACATCCGGCGGTCGATGGCGCGGGACAGGACCATCTGGCGGTACATGGTCAGGAGCTTCTCGGGGTCGAGGCCCGACGAGGCTGCCCGCGACTCGCGTGCGGTGGCCGTGTGGCCCGGCGTGACCTCCTCGCTCACCTGCCTTTGATTATGTGGGAGAACCTTTCTACACTGAGGTGTCAGGCGGTCGGGGGGAGGAATCTAAACCCGGGGGTCCAGTACCGACGTCATTCGCCGCGGAGGTGAAAGCCGAGCTCGCGGGGCTCACGCCCGCGCGCCCCTGCTGTCAGGTCAGCGAGATGCTCGGCATCTTCTTTTCGACGCGCGGGCGGGTCGTGCGAACTGGCATCGGCCAGGCCGCGTATTTCCCGCTGCTGCGTAACACGGTCGCGCGCAAGGTCGTCCGCCTGGCCCGCGTCATGGGCGGCATCGAGGCCAAGTACCAGGCGGTCAAGAGTGCCAAGCAGATGGCTTTCTTCATCGAGCTGCCGATCCCGACCAGCCTGGAGCCCATGTTCGCGCTGACCGCGGCCAAGGCGCTCCCCGACCAGACCTGCGACCGCAAGGCGATGCTCCGCGGAATGTTCCTGGGCTGCGGCTCGGTCAACGCACCCAGCGGCCGCTACCACATGGAGTTCTCCGTCCCCACCCTGGGCTGGGGGACCTCCCTGCTCCGCCTCTTCCACGATGCCGGCATCCGGGCCGGGATGATCGAGCGCGCCGGCCACCACGTGGTCTATCTGAAGGAGGGTGACGCCATCGTGCGGACCCTCGGCCTGATCGGCGCCAGCCGGGCCGTCATGGAGTTCGAGAAGGTCCGCGTGGTGCGCGAGGTCAGCGGCCAGGTCAACCGCCGGCTCAATTTCGAGACCGCCAACATCGACAAGACCATCGGCTCCGCCCTGCGCCAGGTGGCGGCCATCGAGAAGCTCGAGAGCGCCGGCTTGCTGGCCGGCCTCTCGCCGGCGCTGCAGGACATGGCCCGGGCGCGCCGCCAGAACGCCGAGCTCAACCTCACCGAGCTGGCCGCCCACATGGAGCTGTCCAAGTCCGCCATCAACCACCGCCTGCGGCGGCTGGTCGAGATGGCCGATGCCCTCACGGACCCCGACTCGGATTCGCAGAGGCCGGTAACCCGCTCCGCCTAACATTTACGCGTCGGGTCCGTTCGTCTAACTGGGGGCGCAAGCATGGCCGTCAAGGTCGGAATCAATGGTTTCGGGCGCATCGGCCGCAACGTGTATCGGGCCGCCCACACCCTGGGCGCTGAGTTCGAGATCGTCGCCGTCAACGACATCGGCGACGCCAGGACCTTCGCCCACCTCCTGAAGCACGACACCGCCCTGGGGACCTTCGGGCCCGAGGTCAAGGCGGACGGCGACCACATCCTGGTCGACGGGCGCCAGGTGCGCTTCCTCTCCGAGAAGGACCCCGCCGGGCTGCCCTGGAAGGAGCTGGGCGTCGACATCGTGGTCGAGTCGACCGGCCTCTTCACCGACGCCGAGAAGGCGGCGGTCCACCGCGACCGGGGCGGCGCGCGCAAGGTCATCATCTCGGCGCCCGCCACCAACCAGGATTACACCGTCGTGATGGGGGTCAACCACCAGGGGTACGACCCGGCCAAGCACAACGTGGTCTCCAACGGCTCCTGCACCACCAACTGCCTGGTGCCGGTGGTCAAGGTCCTGAACGACAGCTTCGGCGTGGAGAAGGGGATGATGACGACCATCCACGCCTACACCTCCGACCAGAAGCTGCAGGACCTGCCGCACAAGGACCTGCGGCGAGCGCGGGCGGCGGCGGACAACATCATCCCGACCTCGACCGGCGCCAACCGCGCCGTGGCCGAGGTCCTGCCCGAGCTCAGCGGGCGTTTCCAGGGCCTGTCCTTCCGGGTCCCGGTCCTCGACGTCTCGGTGATCGACCTGACCGTGCAGCTCGCCCGGACGACGACCAAGGAGGACATCAACGCCGCCCTCGAAGAGGCCGCGGGCGGCGAGCTGCGCGGCATCCTGCGGGTCTCCCACGAGGAGCTGGTCTCCTCGGACTTTCAGACCGACCCGCACTCATCGATCGTCGACGCCCCTCTCACCGCCATGCTCGGCGAGGACTGGGCCAAGGTGGTCAGCTGGTACGACAACGAGTGGGGCTTCAGCTGCCGCATGGTCGACCTGATCACCCTGATGGGCTCGAAGCTCTAGCCCGGCTCGCGTGAAAGCCTCGATCCGCGACGTGGACGTCGCGGGTAAGCGGGTCCTGGTGCGCGAGGATCTCAACGTGCCCCTGAAGGCCGGCCGCGTCGAGGACGACACCCGCATCCAGGCCGCGGCGCCCACGCTCCAGGAGCTGGCCGGCCGCGATGCCAAGGTGATCGTGACCTCCCACCTGGGACGGCCCCCGGGCCGCCCCGACCCCGAGTTCTCCCTGGAGCCGGTCGCGCACCGGCTGGCCGAGCAGTTGGGGCAGGCCGTCACCTTCGCCCGCGACTGCGTGGGCGCCATCGCGCAGGGAGCGGTGGCGGGGATGCAGCCGGGGCAGGTCGTGCTGCTGGAGAACGTGCGCTTCCACCCCGAGGAGGAGAAGAACGACCCCCTCTTCGCCCGGGCGCTGGCCGAGCTCGGCGACCTCTATTGCAACGACGCCTTCGGGTCCTCCCACCGCGCGCACGCTTCGGTGGTCGGCGTCGCCGAGTACCTGCCCGCCTACGCGGGGGACCTGATGCTGGCCGAGCTGGAGGCGCTGCACCGCGCCCTCGACGAGCCGCGCCGGCCGCTGGTCGCGATCGTGGGCGGCGCCAAGGTCTCCACCAAAGCGGGCGTGCTCCGGCACCTGCTGCCCAGGGTCGATGTGCTGGTGGTCTGCGGGGCGATGGCCAACACCTTCTTCAAAGCGCGCGGGGTCGAGATGGGGTCGAGCCTGGTCGAGCCGGAGGCGCTGGACGAGGCCCGGGCCGTCGAGCGGGAGGCGGGGGAGAAGCTGGTGCTGCCGGTCGACGCCGTGGTCGCCCGCAAGATGGAGCCGGGCCAGGAAACCCGGACCGTGGCCATCGACCAGGTGGAGCCCGGCTGGATGGTCCTCGACGTCGGGCCGCGGACGCGCGAGCTCTACGCCGCACGGGTCAAGGGCGCCGGCACGGTGGTATGGAACGGGCCGCCCGGTGTCTTCGAAGTGCCCGAGTTCGCGGCGGGCACGAAGGCGCTGGGCGAGGCCATCGCGGGCTCCGGCGCCTACTCGCTGGTCGGCGGCGGGGACACCGCGGCCGCGGTCGAAAAGCTCGGCCTGGGCCCCTTCTCCCACGTCTCCACTGGCGGCGGCGCCACCCTCGAGTACATGGAGGGCAAGGAACTGCCAGGTGTGGCCGTCCTGAGAGACACAAGCTGATGGGGATTCACCTGGAGGGAGCGAAGTCCCTGCTGGCCGCCAACTGGAAGATGAACCCGGCCAGCGCGGCCGACGCGGCCGACCTGGTGCGCGGCATCCTCGACGCCTACCAGGCGCACGCCGACCGCGTGCAGCTGGCGCTGTGCCCACCCTTCCCCTGGCTCCTGGGCGTGGCCGAGCTGATCGAGAACACGGGCATCGAGCTGGGCGGCCAGGACTGCTATTGGGAGAAGTCGGGCGCCTTCACCGGCGAGGTGTCCGCCGCCATGCTGTCCGGCTGGTGCCAGTTGGTCATCGTCGGCCACTCGGAGCGCCGGGTCCACTTCCACGAGACCGATGAGGACGTCGCCAAGAAAGCCGCCGCCGGCATCGCGGCCGGGCTCCGGGTCATCCTCTGCGTGGGCGAGCTGAACGAGCATTACGAGGCCGGAAGCACCGAGCAGGTGGTCGGCGACCAGGTCAAGGCCGGCCTCTCCGAGCTGGCCGCCGACGACTCGGCCAACCTGGTGATTGCGTACGAGCCGGTCTGGGCGATCGGGACCGGCAAGAACGCCGACCCCGAGCACGCCTACAAGACGATGCGGCTGATCCGCGGCATGGTCGGCGACGTGATCGGGCAGGGCGCCGCCCGCAAGGTGCGCGTCCTGTACGGTGGAAGCGTCAACGCCGCCAACATCGAGTCCTACGTGGAGCTGCCGCACTGCGACGGCTGCCTGGTCGGTGGAGCAAGTCTCAAGGCCGACGAGTTCTCGAAGATGATCACGACCGTGGCCGAGGTCTACGGCCACATCTCGTCCAAGACATGAGGAGGTCCTAGAGCATGGCTTTCGAGCTGCCCGCACTGCCCTATCCATTCAATGCGCTGGAGCCGCACATCGACGCCCAGACCATGGAGATCCACCACGACCGCCACCACGCGACCTACGTGACCAATGTCAACGGCGCGCTGGAGAAGCACCCTGAGCTGGGCCAGAAGACGATCGAGCAGCTCCTGGGCGACCTCAGCAGCGTGCCCGAGGACGTGCGCACCGTGGTCCGCAACAACGGCGGCGGGCACTTCAACCACTCGATCTTCTGGACCCTCATGGGGCCCAACGCCGGGGGCGAGCCCGCGGGCAAGGTGGCCGAGGCCATCAACCAGGCGTTCGGCGACTTCGCCACCTTCAAGGACACGCTCTCCAAGGCGGCCATCGGGCAGTTCGGGTCGGGCTGGGGTTGGGCCTATATGGCAGGCGGCAAGCTGCAGGTCAAGGGGTTCCCGAACCAGGACAACCCGATCATGGAAGGGGGCGTCCCGATCCTCGGCGTGGACGTGTGGGAGCACGCGTACTACCTCAAGTACCAGAACAAGCGCCCGGACTACGTCGCCGCCTGGTGGAACACCGTCAACTGGCGTGCGGTGGAGGAGAGGCTCGGCAAGGCCGGGTAAACTCCGGGTTTCGCCATGGCTCAAGTCCGCAGCGCGCTCATCATCCTGGAGGTCGCGATCGGCGTCCTGATGATGGTCTGCATCCTGGTCCAGACTCCCAAGGCCACCGGCCTGGGGGGCACCATAGGCGGCGGCGACGGGGGTCTGGGTGGCGGTTACCGCACCCGCCGCGGCCTGGAGCGGCAGCTCTACTGGACGTCCTGGGTCCTGGTCGTTGGGTTCCTGATCGTCTCCGTCGCCAACATCTGGGTCAGCACCCACGGCCAGTAGAGCCCTCGTCGTAAGGCTGGCCGCGCTGGCGGTCAGCCTGGCGGTGGCGGCCGCCTGCGACCCGGCCGCCGTCATCCTCAAGCAGGGTCCCCAGAAGGGGGGGGCCGTGGTGGAGGCGATTGTGGGCGAGGCGCAGTCGCTGAACCCGCTGTTCGCCGCCGAGGACAACGCGCGCGACATCGACCGCCTCGTGTACCAGGGGCTGATCACGGTGGACGCGGGGCAGAACGCGGTGCCCTTGCTGGCCCAGTCGATGAGCGTGTCGGAGGACCGCACGACGTACGCGTTCAAGCTGCGTTCGGACGTGAAGTGGGCGGATGGGCAGCCGTTCACCGCCGACGACGTGCTCTTCACCTTCCACGTCATGCAGGACCCTGGCTACGACCAGCTGCAGGGCCAGTTCTGGAAAGAGGTGCGGGTGGAGCTCAACGGCACCAACGAGGTGCGGTTCGTGCTGAAGGCGCCGAGCGCTTCGTTCCCTTACGCGCTGCGCCAGGGCATCGTCCCCCAGCACATCTTCAAGGACGTGCCCATACAGGCCATGGCGCAGGACCCCCACAGCGCTGCCAGGGCGTTCGGGACCGGGCCTTTCCTGGTCGATTCGATCTCCGCCAACCGCAAGGCGGTGACCCTCAAGCGCAACCCCTTCGCGGCGGCGGCGCCCAACCTGGACCAGCTCATCTTCAGGAGCTATCCCACGCTGGCGGATGCCGTGGACGCGGTGTCGCGGGGGGAGGCGGACGCGGTGGGGGCGCTGCAGCCGCCGCAGCTGGGGACGCTGACCAAGAGGCCCGACCTGCAGGTCAACGAGCTGCGGACGTTCAGCTTCGCCGCCGCGCTCTTCAACGTGAGCCCCGACATGTCCGTGTACTTCAATCCGCCGGCGGTGCGCCAGGCGTTGGTGCAGGCGATCGACAGGCGCGCCGTGCTCAGCGTGCTCGACAGGCGGGCCGATGCGGCGCCGGGGCCGATCCCGCCCACCGACTGGGCGTATGACCGGGAGGCCGCCGGCAAGTATCCGTTCGACCTCACCGTCGCCAAGCAGACGCTGGATGCCACCGGGTGGACGCTGCCACCCGGGGCCTCGGTGCGCCAGCGCGGCGGGAAGGATTTCTCGATCTCGATCGTCACCGCCGACTCCTATCCCTACGTGCAGGTGGCCGACCTGCTGACCAAGGAGTTCGCGGCGGTGGGGGTGCAGCTGACGGTGGACGTGGTGCCCTCCACGGTGCTGGTGTCGCGGTACCTGGTCGGGAAGAAGTACCAGATGGCGCTGGTCGCCTTCGACAACGGGCCCGATCCCGACCAGTTCGGTCTCTGGCACTCGTCCAACAGCTCGGATCCGCTGAACTTCTCGAGCCCCCTGCTGCCCAAGCAGGCGCTGATCGACAAGGACCTCGAAGACGGCCGCGCCACCGCCGACCACAAGCTGCGCAAGGCGGCCTACACGGACTTCCAGGACCTCATGAGCGACGCCGCGCCCGCGGTTTTCCTGTACGAGCCGCACTACGCGTACATCGTGTCCAAGCGCGTGCACGGGGTGCGCACGAACCCGGTCGTGGAACCAGTGGACCGCTTCCAGTACGTAACGGAGTGGTGGGTAGACGTAAAACGCGGCTAGGGGCGGCGGTTTCGCCGAGTTTGCGTTGGTCCGTGAGCCCCTAAGGGACCGGAATCCCGGCGGATGCGAAAAAGCGTCGGACCTGCGCGACCACTACAAATGGCGGCCCGTACACGTCGGCCGCGCTGAAGCGCAGTAAGTTGATACCTGCAGCCAGGATGGCGTTCTGCCGGCGGTTGTCGGCGAGCCGCCGTTCGCGATGGGTCTCACCGTCGTACTCGATCGCCAGGTTCGGCCCCCGGTAATAGAGGTCGGTTCGGCCCAGAAACCGCCCGTCGCGGTCGTACAGATTCACCTGGGCCTCCGGCGGGGGCAGCCCGCCACGCACCAACAGGAGTCGCAATCGCGATTCCATCGGAGACTCAGCGGCTGGCTCGGCCAGCTCCGTTACGCACCTGAGAAACCGGATGCCCTTGACGCCGCGGTGGCCGGCGATCCAGTCCTGCAATCTCGGAACCGTCACGCGGCCGGTGTGCAGCGCCATATCGGTCACGACCACGGCATCTACGAGCGGGAGGCGCCACGCGAGGTCGGCGAGCGTGCGCTCGATGATCGTGACGCGAAGGCCGCGGCGCACCACGACTTCGCCCGCCGCGAGCGCCGCCCGGCGAACACGAACGCCGGCTACCGCCGATACCCCGCACTCAGGTGGGATCGTGACGTCGATCGGCTGACAGGGCGGAACGTCGACGCCATCCAGCCACGCAGCGCTGC
>DATCNF010000452.1:0-9113 GCA_036565325.1 Candidatus Dormiibacterota bacterium
GGGCAAGGCCAGGGCGGCCAGGGCGGCCAGGGCGGCCAGGGCCAGGGCGGCGGCCAGAACGGCGGCCAGACCACCGGCGTCAAGAGCACCGAGAAGGTCTACGTGCCCAGCCAGGGCGACCCCACGGGTCAGGGCCAGAACACCGGCAACGGCCAGGGCACCGACGCCAACCTGGTCCCCTACCAGCAGGTCTACGCCGACTACAAGGCGGCCGCTCTCAACAACGTCGACCGCGCCGACATCCCGCAAGCCGAGCGCGACCTGGTTCGCAACTACTTCACCAACCTGGGTCAGTGACGGGCCAATGAGCATCAACGCGACGGCTGACATGCCGCGCGAGATGACCCCCGAGCGCTTCTCGGAGCTGGCCCTGGCCATCGAGAAGGAGCTCGGCCGCGTGATGGTCGGCCAGCGGGAGGTCATCCGCCTGGTCCTGATGGCGATGATCGCGGGCGGCCACGTCCTGCTGGAGGGCGTTCCCGGCCTGGGCAAGACCGTGCTGGTGCGCTCGCTGGGCGGCGTCCTTCACCTCGACTTCGCGCGCGTCCAGTTCACCCCCGACCTGATGCCCGCCGACATCACGGGGACCCACATCGTGACCGAGGACGAGCACGGCCGCCGCCGGTTCGAGTTCCAGGCCGGTCCTCTCTTCACCAACCTGCTGCTCGCCGACGAGATCAACCGCGCCACGCCCAAGACGCAGAGCGCGCTCCTGGAGGCGATGCAGGAGCGGCAGGTGACGGTGGGCGACCGCACGCGCGGCCTGCCCGACCCCTTCTTCGTGCTCGCCACCCAGAACCCGATCGAGCTGGAGGGCACCTACCCGCTGCCCGAGGCCCAGCTCGACCGCTTCTTCTTCAAGATCGTGGTGCCCTTCCCGGACGCCGCCGACCTGGCCGAGATCGCCCGCCGCACGACCGGCAGCGCAGAGGCCGAGCTGCACCCGGTGGCCAGCGGCGCCGACCTCGCCCAGATGGCGCAGCTGGCGCGCGATGTCCCGATCGCCGAGCACGTGCTGGAGCGGGCGGTCGAGATCGTGCTGGCCACCCACCCCGACCGCCCGGGCGCGCCCCCCGACGCCAAGCGCTACGTGCGCTGGGGCTCCAGCCCGCGCGGGCTGCAGACCCTGGTGCTGGGCGGGCGCATCCGGGCGCTGCTGGACGGCCGCTTCAACGTCGCCCTGGAGGACCTGTTCGCGGTGGCACCGCCGGCGCTGCGGCACCGGGTGTTCCTCAACTTCGAGGCCGACGCCGCCGGGTTCACCACCGACCAGGTGGTGTCCGCCGTCGTCGACTCCCTTGCTGACCGCCGCTGAGCTGACCCTTCTCAGCCGGCTCGACCTTGCCTACCGGCGGTCGAGGAACGGGCTCTACGCGGGCGAGAGGCGCTCGCCGAGGGCGGCGCGGTCGCCGGAGTTCTCCGACTTCCGGCCCTACGTCCCCGGCGATGACTTCCGGCAGATCGACTGGCGCGCCTACGCCCGCCTGGAGCGGCTGACCCTGCGCCTCTACGTGGCCGAGGAGGAGGCCTGCCTGAACGTGGTCCTGGACGCCTCCGAGTCGATGGCCCTGGGCTCGCCCCCCAAGTGGCCGGCCGCGCGCCGGCTGGCGGCGGCGCTGGCCTTCCTGGGCCTGGCGGCGATGGACCGCGTCACCCTGGGCACCCTGGACGGGCGCTTCCTGCCCCCGCTGCGCGGCCGCGACGGGGTGGGGAGGATGTGGCAGTTCCTAGAGGGGCTGGAGCCGGCCGGGGAGTCGGGACCGGACGGCCTGGCACGCCTGCGCTGGGCGCGGCCGGGCATGACCGTGGTGGTGTCCGACTTCATGGCGGGCGACCAGGACGGCGCCGCCGCGGACTGGTCGCCGGCGCTGGCGGCGGTGGGCGGTCGCCGGCAGGAGCCGGTGCTCTGGCAGGTGCTGGCCCCGGACGAGGAGCGGCCCTGGATCACGGGCGACCTGAAGCTGGTCGACCCCGAGACCGGCCGCGACCGCGAGATCACGATCACGCCGGCGGTGGTGGCCGATTACGAGCGGGCGCTGGCGGCGCTCCGCGACCGGCTGTCGCGGGGGGCGGAGGCGGCCGGCGGGCGCTTCCTCAGCTCCGAGAGCGGCGCCGACCTCGAGCGTCACATGCTGGCGGGGCTGCGAGCGGGCGTCCTGAGGCGGGGTTGACGTTGGAGGGGCCCAGCCGGAGGGTGATGGCTTGTCTTTCACGCCCGGACGTCCGATGCGGACGCCGGCTTCTGCGGTGCTCGGTCACGCAGCTATTGCTGCGCTCCCTCCGCTCCTCGGCGCCGGCTGACGCCTCGGAGCGTCAGGATCGCGAAATCCAGAGCCCCACCCTCCGTCTGGGCCCCTCATGCAGCTGATCGCGCCCATCGGCGCCGCGGCCGCGCTCGCCCTCCCGCTGATCGTCCTCCTCTACTTCCTGAAGGTGAAGCGGCCCGAGGTGCGGGTCGCCACCCTGGTGCTCTGGCGCCGCCACCTCGCCGACCGGCAGGCCAACGCGCCCTGGCAGCGCCTGCGCTGGAGCGCCCTGCTGGCCGTCCAGCTGCTTGCCGCGCTGCTGATCACGGCCGCCCTGGTGCGCCCGGGAGTCACCGGCGCGGCCGGGGTGGGCAAGACCACCGTGGTGCTGCTGGACGCCTCGGCCAGCATGCGCGCCACCGACACCGCGCCCGACCGCTTCGGCGCGGCCACGGCGCGAACCCGGGAGATGGCGAACTCGCTGGCGCCCGGCGAAGAGATGGCGATCATCCTGATGGGCGATCACGCGCAGCTGCTGGCCGCGCCCACCTCCGACCCCGCGGCGCTCGGCTCCGCACTCGACCGCGCGTATCCCGGTGGGGGCTCCTCCGACCTGGCGGAAGGCATCTCGCTCGCCAACGCGATCTTGAGCGGCCGCCCCGGCGGCGCGATCATCCTGCTTGGCGACGGGCACAGCCGGGCCCCGGCGGCGCCGCCCCGGGTGGTGGCCCCCCTGACCTACGTGCCGATCGGGTACAGCGACCAGAACTCGGCCATCGAGACCCTGAGTCGCGCCGGCGCGGGGACGCTCTTCCTGCGCGTCGCCAACTACGGCCGCCAGCCCCGCGACCTCAAGGTCGAGATGTACGCGGACGGACGCCTGGCGGACGTCCTGCCAGTGCATGTGGACGGGAACGCCAGCTCCGACCTGACCTGGACCCGGCTGCCGGCCGACGCCCAGCTGGTCGAGGCCAGGCTGACGCCGCCGGACGTGCTCGGCATCGACGACGAGGCCTGGCTGCTGACCGGGGCCCCGCCGCCCCGCGCCGTGCTGCTGGTGACCGATGAGAACGGCTTCCTGGCCCGGGCGCTCTCGCTGCGGCCGGGCGTGAAGGTGACCACGGTGGCGCCCAAGGACTACAAGCCGGGCACCTACGACCTCTACGTCTTCGACCGCTTCGTGCCCCCCGGGAAGCTGCCCGAGCCGGCCCTGGTGATCGACCCGCCGGTCGGACTGGGCCCGGTCCCGGCCGGGCCGCCGATCGACCCCGGCGGCGTGCTCCCGGCCAACCCGCGCGACCCGCTGCTGACCGACGTCGACCTCAAGGACGTCCACGTCCAGGTGGCCGCGCGGGTGACTGCGCCGTCCGGCTGGCGGACCGTGATCTCGGCTGTCGACGACCCGCTGCTGCTGGCGCACGAGGGCGAGCCGCGGGTGGCCGAGCTCACCTTCGACATCCACCATTCCGACCTGCCGCTGCGCGCGGCCTTCCCGATCCTGGTCGACAACCTCCTCTCCTACCTGCTGCCGGGCGGTTTCGAGAACCAGTCGTTCGCCCTCGGGCAGCCGGTCACGCTGGCGGCCGAGACCGGCGCCACCGAGGTCGACGTGACCACGCCCGACGGGCGCGTCGCGCGCCTGCGGCCGCCGCTGTCCCCCTTCACAGACACCGAGACACCAGGCGTCTACGGGGTCCGCCAGCTGGTGCCCGGCGGTGCCCGGCTGAGCCGGTTCGTGGTCCAGTTCGCGGACCCGGCCCTCTCGCGTGTGGCACCCGGCGCGGCCGCCATCCCCTTCGAGGAGGACAGGTCGCAGCAAGCGCCGGCGCCGCGGGGCACCCTGGAGCTCTGGCCCTGGCTGGTCGGCGGCGTGCTGGTCCTGGTGGTGGCCGAGTGGCTCGTTTACCTGAGGGGGCGCTGATGCCGGTCCTGGGGCTGGGTGCATCGGTCCTGCGGCCGGAGTTCCTCTTCCTGCTGCTGCTC
Source organism: Candidatus Dormiibacterota bacterium (assembly GCA_036565325.1). GTDB lineage: Bacteria > Chloroflexota > Dormibacteria > Dormibacterales > Dormibacteraceae > CF-28. Next base: position 4,230 of record DATCNF010000452.1, read on the forward strand.
TTGCCGGCGATGTACCTGGCCTGGCGCGCGTGGCCGCCCCCGCTGGCCGCCCGGCGCTCGCGCCTGTCCCTGGTGATGCGCGCGCTGCTGGTCGCCTTGCTGGTGCTGGCCCTGGCCGGGGTGCGGGTTTCGACGCTGCCGCAGAAGCGAGCGGTGGTGGCCGTGGTGGACCTCTCGGGCAGCCTGCGCGACGCCAGCCAGCAGGAGGAGCAGGCGGTGCGCACGCTGGAGGCGGCGCGCGGCCCGGCGGATGCCTTCGGGGTGGTCACCTTCGCGCACGACGCCGCGGTGGAAATGCCGGTCACCGACCATCCCGACCAGTTCGACACTTTCCAGACCAAGCCGGATCCCAACTTCACTGACCTCTCCGGCGCCCTGCGGCTGGCATCGGGCCTGATACCCGAGGGCTACGCCCGGCAGCTGGTGCTGGTCACCGACGGTTTGCAGAACCTGGGCGACGCCGCCTCCACGGTGGCCGCCCTGCGCGCCGAAGGCGTGCGCGTCGACGTCTACGCGGTCGGCACGCCGCCCCAGTCCGAGGCCCTGGTGCTGGCCACCGAGGCGCCGTCCGAGCTCCGTGCCGGCCAGACCCTGAACGTCAACGTGCGCCTGCGTGCGACGGTCGAGGCCCCCGGCACCCTGACGCTGTTCGTCGACGACAAGGAGGTGTCTTCGCGGCCGGTCGACCTGCCGGCGGGGACCTCCGCGCAGTCGTTCGAGGTGACCGGCCTGGGCCCGGGCCTGCACCCCATCCGCGCCGAGCTGCAGGTCAAGCCCGACACCTACGCGGACAACAACGTGGGCACGGCGGCGGTGCGGGTCCTGGGGCAGCCGACGGTGCTGGTGCTGGAGGGCACGGCCGGTGAAGGCGCCAACGTGCAGGCCGCGCTCCAGACCACCGGCGTCAGGGTCGAGCGGCGGCTCTCGGCGCAGGCGCCGGCGGACACCACCACCCTGGGCCGCTACGACGGGATCGTGATCGTGGACGCCGCCGCCGACAGCTTTCCGGGCGGGTCCCTAGCCGCCATCGCGGCCTCGGTGAAAGAGCTCGGCCACGGCCTGGTCACGATCGGCGGTCCCACGTCCTATGGGCCCGGCGGCTGGCAGGGCACGCCCCTGGAGGATGCGCTGCCGGTCCGCATGGACCTCCCCAACCGGAAGGACAAGCCCCGGGTCGCGGTGGTCCTGGTCATGGAGACCATGGAGGACCCGCGCGCCGACCAGGTGGTGCTGGGCGCGGCCGAGGCGGTCATCGACAAGCTGGGCCCGGACGACCAGGTGGGCGTCACCGACGGCGTGCGCGGGTTCCTGGTCCCGCTGCAGCCGGTGACCGACAAGAAGGCGATCGACGCCAAGCTGGAGGCAGCCGCCGGGCTCGGCGACCCGCCCGACTACGGGCAGTTCATCTCGCTGGCCGGCGATGCCCTGCTCAAGACCGACGCGCCTTTGAAGCACATCGTGGTGCTGGGCGACGGCGATGCCGACTTCCAGTCCCAGTCGTCGGTGCGCGCGCTGCTGGAGGGGCTGAAGGCCAAGACCATCACCACCTCGGCGGTCGCAGTGGACGTCCACGGGTCGCAGCCCAACATGGCCTTCATGCAGGACATCGCCAACTGGGGCGGGGGGCGCTTCTACCAGTCGAACAGCCCCTCGCAGGTGCCCGACCTCTTCCTGAAGGAGGCTCAGGTGTCGCTGCGGCCCTGGTTCGAGCAGGAGCCGTTCTTCCCCAAGGTGACCGCGGCCGGGAACTTGCTGGACGGGGTGCCGCTGGACGCCTTCCCGCAGCTCGGCGGGTACGTGGTCTCGACGCCCAAGCCGGCCTCGGAGGTGTACTTCACCTCGCCCAAGCAGGACCCGGTGCTGGCCGCCTGGTCATACGGCGCCGGGCGCTCCGTGGCCTGGACGTCGGATTCCAACGGCGTCTGGACGGCGGGGCTGCTGAAGTCGGCGGTCTCGCAGTCGCTGTTCGGCCACATGCTGCTCTGGACGCTACCGACGGCCACCGGCGACCGCCTGGCCATCGAATCGCTGCCTTCCGGCGACGGCTTCGACCTGACGGTCACCGGGCCCCAGACGTCGGGCGGCGCGCTCTCGGTCGGCCTGGTGACGCCGGCGCTCGATTCCCTGTCGCAGAACCTGGTGGCGGTGGGGCCGGGGACCTGGAAAGGCCATGTCAAGGCGGGCGACGTGGGGACTTACCTCGTCCACGCGGTACTGGCCAAGGGCGGCGCCACGGTGGCCGCCTCGGACGCCGCGGTGTCGGTCCCCTATTCGCCCGAGTACCTCAGCTTCGGCCACGACGAATCGTTCCTCCGCTTGCTCACCAAGGAGGGCTCGGGAACGATGCTCTCGGCGCCCGGGCTGGCCTGGAGTCAGCCCTCGCTGCCGGTGCCGATCAACTCGGAGGTTTTCTGGTTCCTCCTGATCGCCGTGGCCTGCCTCTGGCCGCTGGACATCGCGATCAGGCGCCTGACCCTGTCCCCTCGCCAGCTGGGCGGCCTGGTGCGGGCCATGCTCACCCTGCGCCGCCCGGCGGAGATCGAGCTGGCCGCGCCCGAGGAGCTGCAGCGCCTGCGGCGGCGGGTGGCCGGGATGCGCCGCCGGCGGCCGACCGCCGGGCCCACGATCATGACGGAGGGCGGCGCAGCGGCCAAACCGGCGCCACCCCCGGCCGAAACCGAGGCCGCCACCGAGGAGGAGTCCCTGTCAGCCCGGCTGCTGGAGACCAAGCGGAGGCGAGGCAGCGGCTAGCAAAGTCGCCTCCCCCCAAGGCGGGGAGGGTAGGGTGGGGTGGGGCCAGCGAGCCCCGGTAAAATCGCTCGGGCCAAGCCCACGTAGCTCAGGTGGCAGAGCACTTCCTTGGTAAGGAAGAGGTCTCGAGTTCGAATCTCGACGTGGGCTCCATTTCTCCTCTTCCGAGTTCAGTAGGAGCGCTTCCCAGCAACTTAAACCGCTCTAATCCTTTCCGAACTTTCTCCCAAAATTGCAGCAGGGAAGCGGTACAATGCAGTCCGGCGTGGTACTAAACGGCTGGAGCAGAGTCAGGCGATGCCAGACCTGAAAGTTGTCAAGGGCAAGAAGCCCGAGGCCCTCGATCGGCTGGTCGACGACTACCTGGCCGACTGCGCGGCCAGGGGTCTCAGCCCGAAAACGATCCGTATGTCCTACGGCTACCCCCTGCAGCAGGTGTTCCTCCCCTGGGCGGCCGCAGAGGGCATCAGGCAACCCGAACAGCTGACGACCGGCCTCCTGAACAGGCTCAGCACCACTCTTCAGAGCACCGGGGGTCGTCGGGGCGAATTGTCCCGCGCCACTGTCTGGACCTACATGAAGGCCATCAAGCGATTCCTCGATTGGGCCAATGACCCCAAGGGAGGAGCGCTCAAGATCGAGGCCACGGCCAATGTCCCGAAGCTCCCCAAGCGCCCGGAGCTCGACATTCTCAGCCGCGAGGAGATAGAGCGAATCGAGGGGGCCGCCGACAACCACCGCGACACCCTGATCGTCAGGCTGCTGGCGGATACCGGGATCCGGGTCGGCGAGCTGGTCGGCCTTCGTGTCAGCGATCTCGTGGAGAGCGGCCGGGAGCACTACATCCGGGTCCGCGGCAAGACCGGATCCCGGCAGGTCCCGATAACCCCGGCCATGAGCCGCCGGCTGCGCCAGTACATCGAGCGGATCAGGCAGTCAGACACCTCAAGCGAGCGGATCTTCGTATCGCGCCGCCGAAGCGTCCGGACCGGTGATTACGAGCCGCTCACGGAGTCGGGGGTACAGCAGCTGGTCCGAGACCTGGCCGAGAAGGCGGGGATCAAGAAGCGGGTGCATCCGCACCTGTTCCGTCACTCGGCCGCCACCTTCATGCTGCAGCGAGGCATGGACTCGGTGCTGGTCGCCCAGATCCTGGGTCACAGCTCGTTGGTGATGATCCAGAGGGTCTACCAGCACCTCAGCGACAGCGACCGTCATCAGGCGCTGATTGCCGTCCTGCGCGACGACACCGACTTGCGAAGGCGGTAACGTGAGTCGGGGTCCGAGCCCGATCATTCGCCTGCTCCGACCAGGAGCTCTTCGACTCCGGCGATCACAGGTGCCGTCAGCAACGCCCTGGCGATCTTGGCGATCGTCCTGGCCGATACCGGACGGCCATTCATGGCCGAGGTGATGGTGGGTGCGCTGACCGAAGCGGCGCTGGCGAGGTCTGAGGCGTGCCAGCCGCGACGCGCGAGCTCGAGGCGCAGGCGGTCGGCCTTGATCCGCGCGCTACTCATGCGCGATCGTACCGCTGGTCGGCGAGGGACGGGAAGGGCAACCGGGCCCTATCCCGCCGACACGGCGGGCCCGGTTTGGGCGTGGAATCCGTATCAGGGCAGCGGCGAGGCTGCAAGCCCTCGGTGCGTCCATCACTCTTTAGAGCGAACTAGCGCTCGTTTCGTGATGTTTTGATATCGAGGCACACAGGTTTATGGGTAGTAGCGTGAGCAAGTTGCATCACGTCCGCGGCCAGAGCCTATCGGCCGACACCGCCCAAACCTCTGGGATGGCTGGCCGCTCCGAGGACGCCATCTACGTGGTCAGCGGCACTCCCGAGCTCGCCTACGGTGAGGAAGGCGCGAGGTCCGGCTGCGGACGCAGCCGAGCGACCACATCTTCGTGCCGCCTTACGTCCCGCACATCGAGTCGAACGCGCACTCGGACGAAGAAGGGCGTGGTCGTAGTCGCTCGCACCACCCCGGAAGGCATAGTCGAGAAACTGCCCGGCCTCGACTAAAGCCCCGGCCCGACTTCCTGACCTTCTGATGACCACGGTCACAGGTATCACTTTGCTACTCGTGAGGTATCGTTCTGAGACCGTTTGCCCGCTTTCGGCGGGAGCAAGTTAAC
>DATCNF010000453.1:0-11383 GCA_036565325.1 Candidatus Dormiibacterota bacterium
GGCGCGGGCCCAGGAGGGCTCGAGCAACCTCAAGTGGTGTGAGACTCAGCTGCTCGACCTGCTGGCCGCCTGGGACGCCGGAGACGGCGGCCAACGCACGCGGCTCCTGGCGGGGCTCTTCGACCGGATCGAGGCGGAGACGGCTCCGAGCGGCGCCCTCCGAGTCGTGGCCGCCCCCAAGCAGGCCTGGAAGTGGTTCTTTGAATACGTGGTACTGGAGCGGGAGACGGGCTTCGAACCCGCTACCTCAACCTTGGCAAGGTTGCGCTCTACCGAGTGAGCTACTCCCGCGTCCGAGTTCCAGAGTCTAGCTAAAGCGGCTGGAGCGGGCGATGGGAATCGAACCCACGTAACCAGCTTGGAAGGCTGGCGCACTGCCATTGTGCTACACCCGCTCGCGCCGGCCTTGGGCCCTGCGGGCTCATGGCCGACGGCTATCTTACCGAGGGCCCGTAGGGGGCTTGGACGCGACGAAGACCAGCAGGTACGACTCGCTCGCGTGCGGGTTGAGCGGGCTCTTCCAGATCACCTCGCCGGGGTCGAACCTGCCGGCCCGCAGGCCTTCGTCGGCCCTCCCGATCCCGGCTTCCAGCTCCACCGTCAGGCCGGCGCCTTCCAGCTTGGCGCGCAGTTGGCTCGCCTCATACTCGAGCTTGTGATCGGGGTGGATGAGGCGGTCCGGCGATTGGAGCCGGGTCACAGCGCGGTTGGGGGTGTCGATGCAGAGCAGCCCGCCGGGGCGGAGGCTGCGCTGGATCCAGGGCAGGATCCCGTCGAACTCCGCCTCCGAGATGTGCTCGACGCTTTCGCCCATCCACACCAGGTCCACGCTGCCGGCCTCCAGCTGCAGCTCGCCTGCGTCCTTCATGTCGCGGTACACGTAGCTGACGGGACCGAGGTCGGTTTCCACGCGCTCGAACGACTGCGCGGTCCGGCTCTGCTCCAGGCTTGCGCCGGGCGGCACGTCGACGATCGTCAGGCTCTCAAATGGGTGCCGCAGCCCCATCACCATGAGGGCGCCACGGGGGTCGCCGGGCGCGGCTCCGCCGAGATCGACGATGACCCGGGCGGGCGGCAGCGAGCGCACCAGGCGGCAGCGTTCGATGTGCAGGTGGTTGTTCATGACCTCGATGGCCAGCGGTGACCGCCCGACCATGTCGAGGTACTCCGGCGACAGGAACAGGGAGTTCACCAAGGGCACCAGCCGGCCGCGGCTCCGGCCCAGCTCCCGGCGCCAGCGGATGAGGGCGCCGCGATCGATCGCCCGCCGCAGGACGAGCCGGTAGGACTCACGGGCCAGGACGTCGGAGCCGGGGAACCGGAGCAGGTGCCGCAGCTGCCGGGCGGCCGGGCGGACTCCGCTTGGTAGTTCTATCGGGCTCCTCAGAGTCAGCGACAAGTGGCCCGTGCGGGCTTCGAACCCGCGATCTCCGGCTTGAAAGGCCGGCGTCCTAGTCCACTAGACGAACGGGCCAGGGCCGCCGGCCATTCTACCGGGCTGCGTCAGTCCTCCCCGTCCTCGCCTGAGGGCTTGATCACACCCCTGATCTCACCGCCCGGGTGGGCCGGTGAGTGGATGTTGACGTAGGTGTTGCCCGACCTGAGGTCGGCCAGGAAGGCCGCGAAGGTCACGCCCGTGGGTAGCGCGAAGTCGGCAGCAGTGCGGACGCCCGCCACCTCGAAGTCCTCACCGGTGACGGCCTTGTCGACGGTGTTCGGCGTGGGCGCGAAGAAGAACACGACCACCGGGCCGACCGTGCCGGGCGCCCCGATGTGGATGTGCGACTGGATGATCCGGGTCACGCCCTCGGCACGCAGCCGGAAGTGCAGCTTGGTGTCGTTGTCGGTCAGCCGCAGGTCCAGCATGCCGGTGGCCGGCGAGCCGGTAGGCGGCACCTCCTGGTCACCTGTCAGGTGCGCCGTGAAGTGCCTGGCCGGTGCGTCGGCGCTCACCACCCCCGCCCCCGAGATGGCCACCACCGCGGTCAGACCGACGGCTAGCAAAGCTCGTCTGATCATGTGCAAACCCCTCCATGCCAGAACGGTCGGAACGCCTCGGAGGGTAGGCTTGCGAGTCCGGTCGCGCACTCTTCGAACTGAGTGAACCGACCCCCACCCCAACCCTCCCCGCAAGGGAGGGGGACGGCCTGGTGGGCGGCGACGGGATCGAACCGCCGACCTCTAGCATGTCAAGCTAGCGCTCTCCCAGCTGAGCTAGCCGCCCGCGATCAGCGAGGTGGCTATTCTAGCTGTGTGCCTCCCTACCTCGGCCGCGCCATGCCGCGACGCGAGGACGGGCGGCTGGTCACCGGACGGGGCCGCTACGCGGGTGACATCAAGCTCCATGGCCTGGCGCATATCGCCTTTGTGCGCTCGCCTCACGCGCACGCGCGCGTCACCTCCATAGACACAGCAGCGGCGCAGGCGATGCCCGGCGTGGTCCGGGTCCTGACCGCCAAAGACCTGCCCGCCAACGCGCGTGCGGTCAAGAACTGGCTCCCGGCCGAGATGGAGCACCTGGCGCGCCCCGTCCTCGCCGAGGCTGAGGTGAACTATGTCGGCGACGCGGTGGCGGCGGTGATCGCCGAGCACGCCTACCAGGCGCACGACGCCGTGGCCGCGGTCGAGGTCGACTACGAGCCGCTGCCCGTCGTGATCGGCGTCCAGCGGGCGGTGGCCGCCGATGCGCCCAGGGTCCACGAGCAGACCGAGTCCAACATCGCGCGCAGCGCGGAGTACGTCTTCGGAGACGCCGAGGCCGCCTTCGCCGGCGCGCCGGTCACGGTCAAGGAGACCTTCCAGACCGCCCGCATCTGCGGCGCGGCCATGGAGCCGCGCGTGGCCACCGCCACCTGGCACCCGGGCGAGGAGGAGCTCACGATCTGGACCTCGACCCAGACCACCTTCTCGGTTCGGGACACGGTCGCCGAAGCCCTCGACCTCGACAAGGAGAAGGTGACGGTGCTCGCCCACGACGTGGGCGGCGGCTTCGGGCCCAAGGGCACCGTCTACGGCGAGGAGGTGCTGGTGGCGCTGGCGGCTCGCCTCGTCGAGGGGCCGGTCACCTGGACGGCCACCCGCAGCGAGGACACGGCCACCACCGTCCACGCCCACGGCACCCGCATCGAGATCGAGCTGGCGGCCGAGGCGGACGGCAGGCTGCGCGGGCTGCGCGGCCACGTCATCCACGACATGGGCGCCTACCCGAGTGCGGGCAGCGGCCAGATCGACATCATCGTGCCCCACATGCTCTCGGCCTACGTCCTGCCCGCGATGAACGTGAAGGCCGACGTGGTCTTCACCAACGGCGCCCCCACCGGCTTCGTGCGCGGCGGCGGGCGGCCGCTCGGCAACTTCGTGATGGAGCGCATGATCGACCGCCTGGCGGCCCGGATCGGGGCCGACCCCGCCGAGGTCCGGCGCCAGAACCTGATCCCGGCAGAGCAGATGCCCTACGACACCCACTTCCCGCAAGGCAAGCGCACCCTGATCTACGACGGCGGCGACTACCCGCAGCTGCTGCGGACCGCCCTCGCGGAGATCGGCTACGAGGAGCTGCGGGCCCGCCAGAAGAAGGCCCAGAACGGCCGCCGGGTCGGTGTGGGTGTGGCCTGCTGCGTGGAGTCCAGCGGGTTCGGCACCGGCGAGCCGGCGCGCGTGCGCATCGAGCCCGACGGGACCGCCCACCTCTTCATCGGGTCCACGCCCCAGGGCCAGGGCCACGAGACCGCCGCCGCCATGGTCCTGGCCGACCGCCTGGGCTGGCCCTACGAGAAGATCGAGGTGGTGGCCGGCGACACCCGGGTCGTCCCCTGGGCATTCCTGACCGCCGGCAGCCGCAGCGCCATCCACGTCGGCAACGCCACCTCGCTGGCGGCCAGGGCCGCCCGCGACCGGATCCTGGAACGCGCGGCGGACGTGCTGGAGGCGAACCCCGTCGATCTCTTCATCGAGGACGCCGTCGTCCACGTCCGCGGGGTGCCTCAGAAGTCGGTACCGGTAATCGAGGTCTTTCCCCGCGGCCTCGAGGTAGAGGAGGCCTTCAACACCAAGACCGGCACCGCCTACGCCAGCTCCTGCCACGCGGCCGCGGTGGCGATCGACCCCGAGACCGGCTCGGTCGAGATGCTGCGCTACGTGATCGTGCACGACACCGGCAAGGTGATCAACACCACGCTGGTCCAGGGCCAGATGCACGGCGGTCTCGCCCACGGCATGGGCTACGCGATGTTCGAGGAGGCGATCTACCAGGAGGACGGCGCCTTCGTGAGCGCGAGCTTTCTCGACTACACGATTCCGAGCGCTCCCGAAGTCTCGATGTCGCTGGTGCTGGTCCCGGTGGAGACGCCCACCGACGCCAACCCGGAGGGCTTCAAGGGCGCCGGCGAGAGCGCCACCATCGCCGCCCCGGCGTGCATCACCAACGCGATCGAGGATGCTGTCCGCCAGCTTCGGCCGGACGCTGCCATCACGAGCATCCCGATCACCCCGCTGCGCCTGTACGAGCTGCTGAACGGCTCCGCCGGTTGATCGCACCGGCGCCCATCCCGCCGGCCAGGAGCGTCTCCTGGCAGCGCAACCTGGCGGTCCTCTGGTTCGCCGAGTTCACAGCCATCTTCGGCTTCTCCTTCTGCTTCCCCTTCCTGCCCCTCTACCTGCGCGACCTGGGTGTGCACTCGCAGAACGAGCTCGCAGTCTGGGCGGGGCTGTCGGGTGGCGCCTCGGGCTTCGCGCTGGCGGTGAGCAGCCCCATCTGGGGCGCCATCGCCGACCGCTATGGGCGCAAGTCGATGCTGGTCCGGGCCATGATCGGCGGTGGGATAACCGTGCTCGTGATGGGCTTTGCCCGGGGCCCTGTCGACGTGGTGGTCCTGAGGTTCGTGCAGGGCCTGAGCTCGGGCACGGTCGCGGCAGCCACGGCCCTGGTGGCGACCGGCACCCCCCGCCACAAGGTGGGCTGGGCGCTCGGCATCCTCAGCTCCTCGATCGCCACCGCGGGCGCGGTCGGGCCGGCGCTGGGCGGCATCGTCTCGGCTTACTCCCACAACCTGCGGGTGCTCTTCATCGGCGGCGGGCTGCTGCTGCTGGTGTCGACCCTGCCGGTCCTGCTCCTGGTCCGGGAGCCGGCCTATGAGCGGCGCACGGCCGCGACAACTCCCGCCCTGGCGGTGCTCCGGCAGGCGCGATCGGGAACCCTCTCCGCGATCGTGGTGCTGCTGGTCGCCCAGGGCTTCCTGCAGATGAGCTTCAGCGCCTTTCAGCCCCTGGTCGCGCTCCGGATCCTGGCCCACGCCGGCAACGACGTCAACACGATCACCGGTGTCACCTTCGGCGCGATCGGCCTGGCGAGCGCGGTGGCGGCCGTGGTCTACTCGGGGGCGGCCAAACGCTTTGGATACCTGCAAGTCGCGATCATCGCCGCCGTCCTCATGGGCCTCGCCGAGGTCACCTGCGGGATCGTCCCCTCGCCGATCACGATCGTCTTCGCAGGCGCCGTCGCCGGCTTCGCCTATGGCGCACTGCAGCCGGCGGTGTCAAGCATGATCGGCCTCGAGTCGCCGGCGGTCGTGCAGGCTCGGGTGTTCGGGCTGGCCGCATCCGCGACCGCGCTCGGCTTCGGGATCGGCCCCGTGCTGGGCGGCACTGCGGCCGCCGAGACCGGCCTTATGGTGGGGCTGGCGATCGCGGCCGTGCTGGGGGTGGTGGTGGCGGTGCTGCTGGCGGTGCGCGGCCGGGAGCCGGTCCGATGAAGCGCTGGCTCCTGCTGGCCGCCCTGGGCCTGGTGGCGGCGGCCTGCGGCGGCGACACCAGCAGCGGCGACTCCGGAAGCTCGGCGGCGCCACCCGCGCCCGCCGCCTCTTATGCACCCGGCTGTCAAAATGAGATCAAGACCTGCATGGAGCAGAGAACCTCTCCCCCGCCCCAGACGATCGACGCCGCCAAGACGTACGTGGCGACGGTGCACACCTCGCGTGGCGACTTCGCCATCCAGCTCGATCCCAGGGCCGCGCCCGTGACGGTCAACAACTTCGTCTTCCTGGCGCAGAACCACTTCTATGACGGGCTCACCTTCCACCGCTACGTGCCGGGCTTCGTGATCCAGGGCGGCGACCCGGCCGGCAACGGGACCGGCGGGCTCGGCTACAAGCTGCCCAACGAGACCAACCCCTCGAGCTGGCCGGCCGGCTCGTTGGGCATGGCCTCCAACGCCGCGGGAGTCAGCGGCTGCCAGTTCTTCGTCGTGCTGGCGCCGGCGCCCAGCCTCGCGACCTCGGGCGTCTACAACCACTTCGGCGCGGTCCACTCCGGCATGGATGTGGTGCAGCAGCTGCGCCAGGGCGACACCATCAAGGGGATCGACGTAGCCGCCTCGTGAAAGCACTGCGCGCGCTCGCCCTGCTGGGCGTGGTGATGGCCGTCGCCTGCGGCTATCCGGATCCCAACCCCCCGAATGGCCCCGTCGCCGGCGTGCAGACGACCACGCCCACCCCGATACCCGGCGCCGACGACTTCAGCAACGGGGCCAACCTCAAGCCGGTGACCTTCCCCGACGGGCTGCAGGTGCGGGACGTCAAAGCCGGCACGGGCGACACCGTCAAGAAGAACGACCAGGTCAGCATCCAGTACACGGGCTGGCTGGCCGACGGCAGCAAGTTCGACTCCAGTCGCGACCGCGGCACCGCCTTCGACGTCACGATTGGGCAGGGGCAGGTGATCCCGGGCTGGGACGAGGGGGTGCCCGGCATGAAGGTGGGGGGGATCCGGCGCCTCACGATCCCGTCCGAGCTCGGCTATGGCAGCTCGGGCGCGCCCTCGGGGTGCGGCGCCGCCTCGGGCCAGCCCTGCACGATCCCGCCCGGGGCCACCCTGGTCTTCCTGATCGAATTGGTGGCGGACAAGGGCACCGCGCCCTCGCCCAGCCCGAGCCCCTCGCCCAGCTAGGCCCTAGCCCCCGGTCGTGATCGGCCCGGTGACCGCGAAGTAGAGGACCAGGTACAGGAAGATCCAGACCACGTCCACGAAGTGCCAGTAGAGGGTGATCGCGGCCGGGGCCACGTGGTTGGCGGCTGAGAACTGGCCCTTCAGCGCGCGCCCCAGCACCAGGCACAGCAGCACCAGGCCCCCGGCCACGTGGCCTCCGTGGAAGCCGGTCATCGTGAAGAAGGCGCTGGCGAACTGGTTGGTCGTGAAGTTGATGTGGGCGGTGGCGAACTCGTAGGCCTGCCCCAGCTCGAAGGCGAGGCCCAGCAGGATCGTGCACACCCAGAGCCCGAGGAAGATGCGCCGGCCGGTGAAGGGCCCCTGGCCCAGGAAGGCCACGATCGAGACCAGCGCCACGGCGGCCCCGGCGAAGCCGATCAGGCTGTCACCCACCGCCCCGCCCGCGACCGCGAGCACGGAGAAGATGACCATCAGGACCAGGGCCACCCCCATCAGCGCGGCGCCCACCATCCCGCCCCGGCCCAGGCGCCCGTCGTGGCGCAGGGCCTCCAGGCCGAAGTGGCAGGTCACACCGCTGGAGAGCAGGACCACGGTGTTGATGGTCGGCAGCGGCCAGACCTCGACCGCCTGGGTGCCGAGCGGGGGCCAGCCGGTGTGGGAGCCGACCATGTAGAAGTACATGGCGAAGAGGCTCCCGAAGAACATGATCTCGGAGCACAGGAAGATGTACATGCCCATGACGCCGGCATGCAGGCTCCGGTACTGGGGCCCCTGGACCGGCGCGGCGGCGACGGCCACCTAGCTCGCCTCCTCGATGTGGGCGTGTCCGGCGTGGGCGGCCGAAGCGTCCTCGGCCGGGTAGTAGCGGGTGTCCTCGACGATCACCCAGCCGATCACGCCGGTGAAGAAGATCGCCGCCCCGATCAGGCCGATCACGATGTGCCCCCAGAGGGGCATGAAGCCGAAGTGCACGACCGCCAGGGCGAGAAAGAACATCCCCAGCGCGATCACGAAGGGGAAGTTGCTGCTCGGGAAGATGTGGATGCCCAGGTGGTGGGCGCGCTCCTCGTAGTCGACCTCGGGCGGAGATTGGTCGATCGGGAGCTCGATGTCGAAGCGGCTGGCCTCGGCGCGGGCGGGGTCGTGGTCGCGCCAGGCCTGGAAGGCGGCCGAGGCCACGCGGCCGCTGGGCCAGAGGTGGAAGCCGCAGTTGCGGCAGTACTCGAGGAAGCGTGGCGTGCGCAGCCCGCAGCGTGGACAGTCGATGGCCAGCGCGGGATTGTTGACGTCGACATAGCGAGGCTTCGTCGCGGAGGCCACTGTCCGCGATTCTAAACAGCCGGGGCGTCCCGGCCCGGGCTTCGGCCTTTCCTATACTTCTTCGCGGATGAAGCAGCGCCTTCCCCGCCTGCGGCTGCTGGCCGCCGCGATGGTGCTGGTGGCGGCCGCGGTGGTGGCTCTCGCCCTGCCCGCGCTAGCCGACCAGGGCGGTTCCGGCATCTCGCCCTTCCTACCCCAGGCCGACTCTCCGAACGGGCGCAACCTCTGGAACCTCTACAACTGGATCTCGATCCCGGCGATCATCGTCTTCATCGGCGTCGAGGCGGCGCTCCTGACCGTCATCCTCCGCTTCCGCCGCAGCGTCCGACCTCCGGGCTTCGTGCCGCCCCAGTGGCATGGCCACCCCGTGATCGAGGTGGTCTGGACCGTGATCCCGCTGGTCGTGATCGGGATCATCGGAGTCCTCTCCTTCGTGGAGCTCCAGACCGACTTCACGAAGAGGACCGACGCCCAGACCCAGATGGACATCACGATCACCGGCTTCCAGTTCGGCTGGCGCTACGACTACCAGCCGGACGGGGTCCAGGTGGTTTCCAACGGCAACCAGGCGACCCCGATGGTGGTGCCGGTCGACACCATGATCCGGATCCGCACCCAGGGCCAGGACGTGATCCACTCCTGGTGGGTCCCTTACCTGATGGGCAAGACCGACGCCGTGCCCGGGTACGACAACTACACCTGGATCCAGCCCCAGAAGATCGGCCTGTACCGCGGTGAGTGCGCCGAGCTCTGCGGCGCCGGCCACTCCACCATGCAGATCCTGGTCAAGGTCGTCAGCCAGGACGACTACCGGGCGTGGGTCCAGCAGCAGAAGACGCAGCCCTCGCCGTCGCCGTCCGTGAAAGCATCGCCCAGCCCGTCACCAAGCAAGTAACGTAGGAGTTCAGATGGCAACGGTTGCCGCGCCGCCGCGACCCAAGGCTTACGACCAGACCTTCTTCGCGCCGGTCTCGATCTGGCTGACGACCACCGATCACAAGCTGATCGGGATCATGTACATGTTCACGGGGATCGCCTCGTTCATCGTGGCGGGAATCTTTGCGCTGATCATGCGCGTCCAGCTGTCGCAGCCGAACCTCACCATCATCAATGCGGAGCTGTACAACCAGCTGGTCTCCGCGCACGGGACGACGATGATCTTCTTCTTCGTCACCATCTTCCTGACCGGCATCGCCAACTACATGGTGCCGATCATGGTGGGCGCTCGGGACATGGCCTTCCCGCGCCTCAACCTGCTCGGTTTCTGGCTGATCCCGGCCTCGATCTTCATCTATTACGCGGGCTTCTTCACCGGCGGCGCGCTCAACGCCGGCTGGACCGGCTACCCGCCGCTGACGGAGCTCAAGTACAACCCGGGCACCGGCGTCGACCTCTGGGTCTTCAGCCTCGCCATCTGGGGCCTGTCCGGGATCATGGCCTCCACCAACTTCCTGACCACGATCGTGGCGCTGCGGGCGCCGGGGATGAAGCTGACGCGGCTGCCGCTCTTCGTGTGGGCGCAGATCTCGACCTCGATCCTGCTGCTGATCGTGGGCTCGCCGCTGGTGGCGGTGCTGGTGCTGCTCGAGTTCGACCGCCAGTTCGGCACCCACTTCTTCACCACCGACGGGCGCCCGGTGCTGTTCCAGCACCTGTTCTGGTTCTTCGGGCACCCCGAGGTCTACATCATGATCCTGCCCGGTTTCGGGATGATCTCGGAGATCATCCCCGTCTTCTCCAAGAAGCCGATCTTCGGCTACAGCTCGATGGTCGCCGCGTTGTTCGGGATCGTCTTCCTGTCGATGGCGGTGTGGGCGCACCACATGTTCACGGTCGGCATGAACATCTACGTGGAGACCTTCTTCATGGTCATGACGATGCTGATCGCGGTGCCGACCGGAATCAAGTTCTTCAACTGGATCGCGACCGCCTGGTCGGGCTCGGTTGAATTCACGCTGCCCATGAAGTTCGCGTTCGGCTTCCTGGCCACCTTCCTGATCGGCGGCATCACCGGCGTCTACCTGTCCTCGGTGCCGGTCGACACCCAACTTCACCAGAGCTACTACGTGGTCGCGCACCTGCACTACGTGCTGTTCGGCGGCGCCGTGTTCACGATCTTCGCGGGCCTCTATTACTGGTTCCCCAAGATCACCGGCCGCCTGCTCAACGAGAAGATGGGCGAGTGGAACTTCTGGACGCTGTTCGTGGGCTTCAACGGGACCTTCCTGGTCATGCACACGCTGGGCCTGGAAGGAATGCCGCGCCGCATCGTCACCTACAACGGCGGCTACGGTGAGGAGGGCTGGGGGACGGTCAACGTGATCATCACGATCTCCTCGTTCCTGCTCGCGTTCTCGGTGCTCCTGTTCCTGATCAACGTGATCTGGAGCAACCGCAACGGCGTGATCGCGGGTGACGATCCCTGGGAAGGCAACTCGCTGGAGTGGGCGACGACCTCGCCCCCGCCGCCTTACAACTTCGACCGGCTGGCCCTGGTGCGCAGCTTCATGCCCATGCGGGACATCAGGGCCGATCGGGTAAAAGCCACGGCCGCGTCTCCTCCCCACTAGGTGGGGAGGTCCCTCCGGCGCGCCGCTGCGCGGGTCCGGAGGGGGTGGGGGACGTGGTCAGCCGCTGACGCTCAGACCGGCGCCGGCAGCTTCGACATGAGCCAGGCCGCGACCTCGGCCGCGGGCTTGACCGCGGTCACATGGCCGACGCCCTGGCCCGCGTAGAGGGCCGCCTGGCGGACATCACCTGCGAAAGCGCGATCCGGCGGCGAGACCGGCCAGGCGCCCTCCTCCTGCGGCGCGGCCGCCCGCGCCGCCTGGTACGCCGAGGTGAGCACACGGTGCGGAGCGTTGGGCCAGCCGCCGCCGAAGGCTTCCGTGAGGTGGGTGTCCTCCGCCTGCGCGAAGAGCAGCGCCTGCTTGTACTCGTCGTGGGCGTTGCACTCGTCGGTGGCCACGAAGGCGGTCCCGACCCTGACCGCGGACGCGCCGGCCGCCAGCACCCCGGCCACGGTGAGCGGATGGGCGATGCCGCCGGCTGCGATCACCGGCACCTGGACCCGGTCGAGGATGGCGGCCAGCAGCGGCAGCAGGCCCACCCTGCCCCGCAC
>DATCNF010000454.1:0-3104 GCA_036565325.1 Candidatus Dormiibacterota bacterium
CTCACTGGAGCAGGCGCAGGAGCGGCGCGTGCAGCGGGTATCGGAGCCACCGGGGCGCAGGAAAGTCGCGCCGGCGGCCGCCGCGCCGCCGGCTAAGCCTGAACCCTCGCCCCCGGACCCGGTGCCCGAGCGCCTGGGCGAGCTGGAGACGGCGGGCCTCAAGAAGTTCTCGGACAACGTCTACCTGGCGCCCGGCGGGGCCATCGTGCGCCTGGATGGCGACCGGGTGGTGGAGGTCGTCTTCGAGGGCAAGGTGCAGGCCGAGCGCACCCGCTTCGGCCTGCGCGTGCGCTTCGGCGACCTGGTCGCCGACTTCTCGATCGAGGGGCTGCAGGCCAACTACCATCTCGACCGCCGGCCGCAGCCGAGTCAGTAGTAGACGGTCCGGCAGCGCGGCCGCGGGCGGGCCTTGTATTCGGGGCCCTGGCCCCGGTTCCAGAGCAGGTGGTCGAGCTCCATCGCCGTCCGGCCCGGGCTGGCCGCTTTGATCAGCTCGACCGCGTGCACCGCACACGCCCGCAGCTCGACCTCCTCCTCGGACCCCGAGGTGAGCAGCTCTTCGCGCTCGATGCGCTCGGCGAGCACCTCGTCGAAGGCCAGCACCCCGTCCAGGTGGAGCACGTGGGGGACCAGGTTGTCGGCGAAGATGGTCAGGCGCTCGAGGCCGTGGAAGCCGCCGATCGCGAGCTGGAGGTCGGCGGGCGCGATCTGGGCCCGCTTGTAGAGCGGGACCACGAGCTGCCGGTACTGGTGGACGTCGTCGAAGAAGGGCACCTCGGCCAGCAGTCCCGCCAGGCGCTCGGCCGAGCCCCCCGCGGCCTCCAGGAGCGCCTCGAAGCTGCCCCGGTGATGGTCGAGGAGATGGCGTCCGAAGGCGTTCAGCGCCTCCCCGAAGAGCTCCATCAGCTGGCCTGCCGGCCCCTCGGCCGGCTGGTCGAAGATGGCCCGGCAGTCCTCGACGGGGATCGCCGCCAGGTCGGCGGGCGTCATCGGCCCTCGCTGCTCCCACCTCTCCTTGAGCGCCCGGGCCACGTGGAAGTAGCCGGACCGCCCGTCACGCCGGCGGAGGTGCGGGAAGTACCCGGAGCCGAAGTTGATGGCGTCCAGGGTCAGCATGTAGGCGGCGGTAGCTGGTCCCTGGCCCAGGAAGTGGGTTTCGGGGTCCAGGGCCGGCACGAAGCTCGCCGCCGGCAGCGATGCGGCGTAGGCGGGGATGGCGTCCCGGTCCACGCGCACCCAGCGTGAGCCCCGGGCGACCTCGGCGCAGGCGGCCCGGACCTGGTCGAGGTCGAGGATCAGTGGATTTTGAAAAGGACGCCGAAGGCGAAGGTCACGGCGCCCACGATGATGCCGGCGACCGTCATCTCGGCGCCCGCCGCCCACCAGGTGCGCAGCGTGAACAGCGATTTCGAGGCGCCCACCAGGAAGTGGGCGATCAGGGACACAACGGCCGCCACGATCACGGCCGTGCTGCCGCGCAGCCAGAAGAAGGGGATCACCGGGATCAGCGCGCCCAGGCCGGTGCTGATCCCCGCCGCCAGGGCGGCCTGGACCGCGCTGCCGCCGCTGCCTGCCCCGCCCAGCTCCTCCGCAGCCAGGATCTGGAGCATGGCCTCGGGGTTGGCCGACAGCTTCTCGGCCAGCGCGTCGGAGTCCTCCCGGCTCAGCCCCTTGAGCTGGTAGAAGAGCGAGAGCTCCTCCTTCTCCTCCTCGGGGTGCTCCGCGATCTCCCGGCGCTCGCGAGCCAGGTTGGCCGCCGCCACCTCCGACTCCGAGCGCTCGGCCAGGAAGGCGCCGGTCGCCATCGAGAGCGCCGAGGCCAGGGCGCCGGCCAGCCCCGCCGTGAGCACGAAGGAGGAGCCGCCGGTGGCGCCGGAGACGCCGGTCACGATGCCGAAGACCGCCGCCAGGCCGTCGTTGGCGCCGTAGATGGCGCCCGAGATCCAGCCGGTGCCCGTTCGGTGCCAGGTCTCGCGCGAAAGCAGCCGCTGCAGCCGGGATTCCGCCGGCGTCTGCTTGGCCGCGTCCTGGCCCGCACGCATCGCAGCCACCTCGCGCGAGTGCGCCTGCTCGTCGTGGCGGATCTCGCGCAGCAGCTTGTCGGTCTGGGCGTCGCCGGTCGGCGTCTTGTAAGGGCCGTCGACCTCGGCGTCCTCCGCGGCTTCGCGGGCCGCCAGCACGGTGCCCAGGGGCGCCAGCCGCACCTGGAGCCGGGTCCAGGGCGAGAGCTGGACGCCGGCGGGGTCCGGGACCGCGACCCCCATCTCCTTCAAGCGCGCCTCTATCCGCTGCCGGTGCGAGCCCTCGGCCTCCGCCAGCCGGCGCAGGATCTCCGACCGGCGGGGGGCCTTCTCGCGCTCGGCCAGCAGCGCGTACACCGCCCCGGCTTCGATCTCCCCGCGCCAGGACGCGAGCAGGCGTTCGACCGCGGGGGAATCAGAGGCGGCTTTCACACGGTTCATCGTAATGAGGCCCGGGAGCCCATTCCGTTAATGGGTTGGGGCGCACTCGATCTTCATAACGGCGTACTTTGGGTAGCCGATTCGCATCACAGAATCCCAGGAGGAAACCTTGCCCGCCACCACCCCACCCCTCGTTCCGCTCAGCGCTCTCGACGACGAAGGCCAGATGATCATGCCCGACTTCTGGGGCGAGATCGAAGGCGAGAAGGTCTTCGTGACCGCCGTCCTGGAGCGGACCGTCGTCTACGTTGACGGGAACGAGAAGAAGCTCACCAAGCGCGAGAACGTGTTCGTCGACCCCCGCATCATCGAGATGCGCCCGGTGGCCAACACCGCGTCGTGGCGCAGCCGCGGCAAGGTGATCGCCTCCAAGACGCCGGCCGTCGCCGCTCCCGCCGCGGTCGTCGAGCCGACCCCGGAAGCCCTGGCCGCGATCGAGCAGCCCGAGCCCGAGCCGCCCGAAGAGACTTAAAGAGACAACCTCCCCAGTCCCTGGGGAGGTCCCTCCGGCGCAGCCGGAGGGGGTGGGGCCGCGGTCAGCCGCTACGCTGGACTGAGATGGACCTCGATTCGCTGCCGGCCCAGCTTCGGCCCGTCCTCAACGCCCTCGCCGCCGCCCTGCGCGCCCGCGAGCCGGCCGTC
>DATCNF010000455.1:0-1737 GCA_036565325.1 Candidatus Dormiibacterota bacterium
GAGTCACCCTGTGCAGCGCCCGCCCGGGCCGCGTGCTGGCCTGCTGGGGCCTGATGCTGGGCTGTCAGCTCGTCTTCGGCATCGCGGTCACCGTGGTCGCCGTGGCCGTGGGCCTGGTCGCCGTCGGGGTCATCTATCCCATCTACGTGGCGGGCCAGCTGGCGG
Source organism: Candidatus Dormiibacterota bacterium (assembly GCA_036565325.1). Taxonomy (GTDB): domain Bacteria; phylum Chloroflexota; class Dormibacteria; order Dormibacterales; family Dormibacteraceae; genus CF-28. Next base: position 166 of record DATCNF010000455.1, read on the forward strand.
CCGCGATTGCGGTGGGGGTGGGGTTCGGGCTGGTCGTCCTGGTGGTGCTGGGCACCGCGAGTGCCGCCTACGCCGCCTTTTACTCGACCTTCTGGACGCTGGCCTACCGGCGCCTGGAAGCGGCCTGAGCTTGCCCTACTTCTATGGCCGGGCGGAGGGCGGGTCGGTGACGATCGAGGGGGCCGACGCGCGCCACCTGGCCCGCTCGCTGCGCGCGCGCCCCGGCGAGCTGATCTCGGTCATCGACCCCGGCCGCGAGATCCTGATGTCGGTGCGCCTGGCGGCGGTCAGCGCCGACCTGGTGAGCGGGACCGTTGAGGAGGAACGGCCCCACCGGCCCGAGCCGGAGGTCCCCGTGACCATGGCGCTCGCGATGCTGCCGGCCTCGGCCCTGGACGAGGCGCTCGCCCGCTGCACGGAGCTGGGGGCCGTGGCCTTTCTGCTGGTGCAGGCCGAGCGCAGCGTGGCGCGCGGGGCACGGCCGGAGCGCTGGGCCGCCATCTGCCGCGAGGCCTCACTGCTGGCGGGCAGGCTCCGGGTGCCCGAGGTTAGTGGCCCGATGCCATTCGCCGAAGCGCTCCAGGCCTCGGCGCGATCGCTGCTCCTGGACCGCGAGGCGGCCGAGCCCCTCCGGGCCCTGGCGGCGCCGGCCACGCTCTTGGTGGGCCCCGAAGGAGGCTGGACGCCGACCGAGCTGGCTAGCGCGCCGGCGGCCTTCTCCCTCGGACCGCGCAACCTGCGGGCCGAGAATGCCGCCGCCGCGGCGCTGGCGATCGCCCTGAGCTAAACCCCCAGGATCCGGTGCAGGACCTCACTTCCGCCGGCTTCCCCGGCCGGCATCTGCTCGACGATGCGGCCCTTCTCCATGAAGGCAGCCTGGTCCGCCGCGCGCAGCGCCATCTGGTGGTTCTGTTCGGCCAGGAGCACCGCAACCCCCTTGGATTTGAGCTTGCGCATCAGGTCGCCGAGGCCCTGGACGACGACCGGGGCCAGGCCCTCGGTGGGCTCGTCGAAGAGGATGACCTTGGGGTTGCTCATGAGGGCGCGGCCCACCGCCAGCATCTGGCGCTCGCCACCGGAAAGGCCGCCTGCCAGGTTGGCCTGCAGCGTCTGCAGCTTGGGGAACAGCTCGTAGACGGTGGGCTTGCTCCAGCCGCCGGTGCCGTTTCCCCGAGCCGCTATGTTGAGGTTCTCCTCGACGGTCAGGTTGGAGAAGCAGCGGGCCCCCGAGGGCACGTAGGCGATGCCTGCCTTGACCCGGCGGTAGGCGGGCCAGCGGCTGACGTCGCGATCCGCGACCTTGACGCTCCCGGAGGCGCCGCTGAGCAGGCCCAGGATGCCGAGGATGGTGGTGGTCTTGCCGGCGCCGTTGCGCCCCAGCAGGGCCAGGACCTCGCCGGCCTTGACCTCGAGGTCGAGGTCGAAGATGACGTGGCTCTTGCCGTAGCGGATGTTGAGGCCGCTGACCGACAGGCTCATGCCGACCCCACCCCAACCCTCCCCGGAGGGGAGGGGGTCCTCGCTCTCACGCTGTCACCTCTTCGTCCATCTCCAGCTCGCCCAGGTAGACCT
>DATCNF010000456.1:0-1749 GCA_036565325.1 Candidatus Dormiibacterota bacterium
GGTGTCGGCCAGGAAGAGGCCGCCGGTCCAGTCCGACAGGTAGGCCCGGCGGCCATTGGGATCGAGCGCGATCGAGTGCAGCGCACCGGGCAGCCCGGGACCGCTCGCCAGCAGCCGCGGGGCTGCCGGATCAGAGGCGTCGAGCACCTGGAGGTCGCCGGCGCCGAAGCTGAACATGGTCACGAAGAGCAGCACTCGACCGGCGTGGAGGGGGTCGCTCCAGAGGTACATCTCGTGAGGCGCGCGGGCCCCGAAGTTGTAAGCGCCCACCGCCGCCGGGTGCCGGCAGTCGTCGGTCCAGCGGTAGAAGTCGAGCCGGTTGGCCCCGCCGGCGCTAAGCGCGTAGTCGAGGACGACCAGCCACTTGCCGTCGGGAAAGGCGCGCACCTCGCGGGGGGTGGTGGCGGCTCGCGCGGCGAGCTCGCCGGTGGGCGCGGGGTGCGTTGGGTCGACGATGTCGACGATCGCCACCGGTCCCGCGCCGCGGCTGCCCACGTAGGCGCAGCTGCCCGCCACCGCCAGCCCGGCGTTCAAGCCGCGGCCGCCCAGGTCGCTCTGGCCGACCACCTCGAGGCTGGCGGCCGCCGCCTGGCCCGGCACCCCCGGCAGGGCCAGGGCCAGGGCGGCGCCGGCCACCGCGGCGCTAAGCCGATTCTTCCAATATGGCCGCGAAATCGGCCTCCCGGATCTCGCCCACGAACGCGTGGTGCGCCGTGGGGGGCAGCTCCACTGCCCGCTCGTAGACGAAGGCGTAGACGTTGTCGACGTTCCAGTCCCCGTATCCCTTGAGGGTGAGCGCGCGCCGGAGATCGGGGTCCTCGGCTCCCCGGTCGAAGAGCTCGCGTGCCTGCGCGTAGAGCGCCTTCAGGATCTCCGCCTGCATGGAGAGGTCGGCGATGGTCTCCTTGTCGCCCTCCTCTTCGACGAGATCGGCGATCTGGAGGTCCAGGTCCATGATCTCCTTCTGGTAGTCGTCCACGGCTCAAGCGTAGGCTCGCTGAGCATGTGCCATCCCGAGATTCCGGCCGGCCAATCAGTCCCCGAAGTCAAGGCCCGCGAGGTGAACCTGACCGTGCCCACCGGCGAGTCGATGACCGCCCTGCTCGCCGAGCCCGAAGGCCCCGCCCGCGGCGCCGTGCTGGTGATCAACGACGTCTTCGGCCGGTCCCCTTTCTACGAGAACCTGTCCCGCCGCCTGGCGCTGGCCGGCTTCACGGCCCTCGACCCGGAGTACTTCTTCCGCCAGGGCCCGCTCGCCGAGCAGACGCGCGAAGCGGCCTTCGAGCGGCGCAGCCGCCTGGACAACCAGCAGGCGCTCGCCGACCTCAACGCCGCGCTGGACTGGCTGCAGGCCACCACCGGCTTCGAGCGCCTGGGCACCATCGGCTTCTGCATGGGCGGGACCTACGTGCTCCAGCTGGCCGGGCGGCACCGCGTGTCGGCCTGCTTCTACGGGTTCCCGGCCCAGATGAGCGCGGAGGAGCGCGCCGCCATCAAAGGACCGCTGATCGGCTTCTGGGGCGACCAGGACGCGGGCGTGGGCATGGACAACGTCGAGCAGCTGCGCACGGAGCTGGCCGGACGGGGCGTCGAACACGACTTCACCATCTACCCGGGCCTCGGCCACGGGTTCATGAAGGCCTCGGGCCTGGAGCCGGGCGGCGAGGGCTACGACCAGGCCTGCGAGGCCTGGACTCGTACGCTCGACTTCTACCGCGGGAAACTCGTGGCGGCGCCGGCGGGCAAGCC
>DATCNF010000457.1:0-3032 GCA_036565325.1 Candidatus Dormiibacterota bacterium
CGCCGACGGCACGCCGGTCGTCGAGAAGGAGGCCACGCTGGCCGTGGCCGGCGACCTTTCCGAGCTGCTCCGCGCCGCCGGCTACCGGGTCGTGCTCTCGCGGACCGGGGACACCGCGGTCACCCAGCTGACGGATGCGGACCTCGACAACGGTGCGCTCAGGGGCAGCGCCCTGCACCGCGACCTGGTGGCGCGAATCGCCTGCGCCAACGCGGCCGGCGCGGACGTCCTGCTGGCGATCCACTTCAACGCCTTCGACGACCCCAGCGCCACCGGTGCCGAGACCTTCTACGATCCCGCCCGGCCCTTCGCCGACCGCAGCCTCAGGCTGGCCGGCAGCCTGCAGGCCGCGCTGACGGCGCAGCTCGGGGTGGATGACCGCGGGGTGGCGTCCGACGAGGACCTGGCCGCGCCCACCATCACCGACGCGGGCGCCGCCTATGGGCACCTGGTCGAGCTGGGACCGCCCGAGGCGGGTTGGGTCGACACGCCGTCGGCGATGCCGGGGGCACTGGTGGAGCCGCTCTTCCTGACGGCGCCCCAGGAGGCGGCACTGGCGGCGAACCCGGCCGGCCGGGCCCGGATCGCAGGCGCGCTGGCCGATGGGCTGCGCGCCTACTTCAGTCGGTCTTGAGGACCTCGCGGCCGGCGTAGTAGCCGCAGTTCGGGCAGATGTTGTGGGGACGCCGCGGCTTGCGACACTGGGGGCAGGGGGGCAGCTGGACCAGCGCCAGCGCGAGGTGCGAGCGGCGGCGGCCCTTGCGACCCTTGGAGAGCTTTACCTTGGGCAGACCCATGAGCGACCGGTAGTTTACCGGGTCCGGGCGGGCCTCCTCTCCTAGCGGGCGGCTTCCTCCGGCTCCGGCGAGGCGGCGGCCTCGGGCTCGGTGTTGGACGACTGCAGCGCCTCCACCCCGCGCTTGACGGTGGCCAGCGTGCGCGAGAGGTGCTGCTCGAGCTGAACCAGCTGCTCGAGGGCGTAGGCCTCGGCGTCGCGGATGATCTGGTCGGACTTGGACTGGGCGTCGCGGACCACCTGGGTGGCCTGGCGCTCGGCGCGACGCACGATCTCGTGGTCGGTCACCGACTCCTCGGCGCGCTCGTTGGCCTTGGACATGATGCGGGCGGCCTCGGCATGGGCCTCGGAGATGATCCGCTGCTGCTCCTGGACCGTCCAGTTGGCCTGCTTGATCTCGTCCGGGAGGTTGAAGCGAAGCTGGTCGACCAGGTCCATGACCTCGTCCTCGTCGACCATGACCTGGCTGGAGAAAGGGACGTGCCGCGCGTGGTGGATGAGGTACTCCACCCGGTCGAGGATCTCGTCGACCTTTATCGGAATTTCTCCTTCAGGCGCTTGGCCACCAGCGGGTGCACGAACTCGGAGACGTCGCCGCCGTGGCTGGCGATGTCCTTGAGGATACTGGACGAAACGAACATGTGAGCGAAGCTCGACATCAGGAAGACGGTGTGCACGTCGGGCGCCAGCTTGCGGTTCATCAGCGCCTGCTGGAGCTCGGCGTCGAAGTCCGAGTAGGCGCGCAGGCCCTTGACGATGACCTGGGCCTCGACCTGGTGGGCGAACTCCACCGTGAGCCCCGTGAAGGTGCGCACCTGGACGGCCTCGCGGCCTTCCAGCACCTCCTCGATCATCGCCACCCGTTCGTCGGGCGAGAAAACGTGGTGGCCGCGCTTGTCGGGGTTGGCGCCCACCGCCACGATCAGGCGGTCGAAGATGCTGAGCGCGCGGTCGACGACGTCGAGGTGGCCGTTGGTGAAGGGATCGAAGCTGCCCGGGTAGACCGCTTTTCTCAAGGCGTCCGCAGGATTGTGACCGAACTCCCCCCGTAGCGTCGTTCGCGGTCAACCGCCAGCCGCTCGAGCTCGGGCAAGCGGTGCCGGGAGTCGTGCTCGGCCACCACGGTGGCCGCGCCCGGCAGGTGCTCGTCCAGCTCGCGCAGGGCCGCCTCCAGCGCGCGGGTGTCCGCGTAGGGCGGGTCGAGGAGTGCCAGCGTGGCCTCCCCCACTTCGACCTGGTGCGTGGCGAGCCAGCGCGCGGCGTCCGATCTGAAGACCAGGCCACGGTCCCGGTAGCCGGCCGCCTCCAGGTTGCGCTTGATGGCGACCGACGCGGCCTCGGCCCGGTCCACGAAATAGGCTCGCGCCGCGCCTCGCGACAGCGCCTCGACGCCCAGCGCCCCGGAGCCGGCGAAGAGGTCGAGCACGATCGCCTCCGGGACGGCGGCCGCGACCATGTTGAAGATCGCCTCTCGGACCAGGCCCTCGGTCGGCCTCAGGCCCCGCGGCACCACCAGGCGGCGGCCGCGGGTCTCGCCCCCGGTGACGCGAAGGGTCAACGCCTTCGCGCCAGCTCAGGCGCGGGCGCGGATGGATCCATCGTCGGTGACCCTCCCAATCCGGGCCACCGGCCAGGGCGCGCCCGCCAGCAGCTTTTCGAACTCAGCCGCGCGGTCCTCCGGCAGCGCGACCAGGAGGCCACCGCTGGTCTGGGCGTCGCAGAGCAGGAGCTGGTCCTCGAGGTCCAGCCCCTCCCAGTGCACGAGACCGGCCAGCGCTTCGTGGTTGCGGCGCGACCCGCTCGGAAAGAGGTCGCGGTGCGCCAGCTCGCGCACCCCGTCCAGGAGGGGGACCCGCGACAGCTCCAGCTCGGCGCCCACCTTCAGGTTCACCAGGTGTCCGATCAGGCCGTAGCCGGTGACGTCGGTGGCGGCGTGGGCGCCCGCCGCCACCATCGCCTCGGCCGCGTGCTTGTTCAGGTGCGTCATGAGCTCGGTCGCCGCCTCGGCCAGGGCCGGCGGGCACACGCCGCGCTTGATGGCGGTCGCCACCAGTCCGCTGCCCAGCGGCTTGGTGAGGTAGAGGAGGTCGCCGGTCTGGGCGCCGTCGTTGGTGATCATGCGGTCGGGATCGACCTCTCCCACCACCGCGTAGCCGAACTTGGGCTCGGCGTCGTCGACGGAGGGGCCGCCAACCACGGCGATCCCCGCCTCGCCCATCTTGGCCGCGCCTCCGGA
>DATCNF010000458.1:0-2700 GCA_036565325.1 Candidatus Dormiibacterota bacterium
CGTCAGGGCAGCCCAGCAGAACCTGCCCGGGTCCCTCCGCATTCGGACCGGCCTCCATCGTCTGGCAGGCGAGACCACCAAACCGATCGAGCGCAGCCACATCGCGACCCGGGATCGACTGCGAGCCTCCCGGGGTCTCAAGACCACGGCGACCGGTCAGCGATTCCTCGACGGATTCGAGGCGATGCATGCTCTGCGACGAGGGGATGTCGGTCTGCGGTGGTTGGTGCCTGGCTACCGTCCCCAGTTGGCCACTCGCGGCGACCGTACGCGGGCCGTCGCCGCTGCCATGGCCACCCTGGCGGCCGGGCTGATCAAGGCCGCCTGACTGTCACCCCACGACGGTCATCGCGCTTTAATCTGCCTCAGCCCCAAGTGGCACCGCACAACTTCGCGGACTCGTCGAACAGGCTGGCCTGAGGATCCCGCCTTCCAAGCATGTCTTGCTCCAACGTGTGCTGCGATGATGTCCGGGATGCTGGTGGGCACTCCAATTGTCTCATCCAAACCGCCGTTCAACCGGATTTTTCGGCCGGATCTCTAGTGGAACGTCTCGACAATGAGTAGCCAATGAGGGCCAAGCTCGGGAGTTGTAAGGCCGTTATTGAGACGATCCACTAGGATGGCTGGCCGCCGAAAGCCACCCGGTGATCGGCGGCGAACTGCGCAAACGTCCGCGGGGGGCGGCCGGTCACTCTGGCGACCTCGTCGGTGACCGTCGCCCCTGCGCCGGCCGCCAACAGCGTGTTGCCCTCAACCAAGGGGTCGACCAGCCAGCCGGGCAGGCCGGCATCGGCCAGCGCCTGCCGAAAGGCGTCGGGGCCCACATCGACATAACGGACCTGACGGCCGGTGGCCGCTGACAGCCGCTCGGCCACCTCCGCCGCCGACAGGGCCTGGGGCCCAGTCAGCATGTAACTGTTGCCCTGGTGCCCAGGGCTGGTCAGCACTTGGGCAGCCACCGCGGCGATGTCGCGGGTATCGGTGTAGCTGATCCGGCCCTCGCCGGTCATGCCGTACAGCACGCCTTGCTCGGCCACGGACTGGGCCGACATGAGGAAGTTCTGCATGAAGTAGTTGGGCCGCAGCAGGGTGTGCGCCAGGCCCGATTGGACCAGGTACTGCTCGATCTGCGCGTGCCAGCGGCCAAACGCCAACGGGGCGTCGGGGGCCGCCCCCGGCACCGACTGCTTGACCACGTGCTCGACCCCGGCCCGCTTGGCCGCGTCGATGACGTTTTGCTCCTGCTCGGGCTGGCGAGGGTTTGGCGGCGACAGCAAGAACAGGTGGTCGCAGCCTGCCATGGCCGCTTCCAGCGTGTCGGGCTGCTCGAAGTCGCCCAGGGCGGTCTCCAGCCCCAGGCGCTCGATCGGGGCTGCCTTGTCGGGTGAGTGGATCAGGGCCCGCGTGGGCGTGCCCGCCTCGGCGAGCAGCCGCACGAGTTCAGAGCCGACGTGACCGGTGGCGCCGACGACCAGGATCATGACTTCACCCCCGTCTGGTCCGCGTCCGCGGTTCCAGTCCTCATGAGGCGGCCGACCGACGCGTCGACGTCCCCACTGGTCTCCTCGACCGGCTCCAGGTAGAACCGCGCGGAAGTGATGGCGGCCCCGGTGACGCCGAAGATGACCACCCCACGCATCCCATGGGCGGCCCCGTCGCGCCGAGTGCCGGAGATGTCCCACTCGGTCCAGACAGTGTCGCCGTCGACGGCCATGCGCGGCACCAGCGCACCGCAGATCAGGCACGCCGGCCAGGATCTGGGTCCAGTTGCGGCGGACCTGCCCGTTGCCCCGAAAGCCCCGCTGGGGATGGACTGGCGTTTCGTTGAGGTAGTCGTCGGCGAAGCAGGCCACCATCGCCTCCAGGTCGTGAGCATTGACTGCCTGCACTAGCCTGTCCACCACCGCCGATGGGCCGCGCTGCGATCGCGCATGCTCGTTCATGCCTCCTCCCAATTTCCGATACGCTATACTGTATTTGATCCAAGAGTATGGGCTCAATTGAAGAGCACGTCAAGCCCAAGCGTCGCTACGACTCCCGCGGCCGCCAGGCCCAGGCCCGCCGCAACCGGGAGGCGATCCTGGACGCCGCCCAGCGGCAGTTCCTGGAGGGTGGCTACGCCGCCACCACGATCGCCGCGATCGCCGGCGAGGCCGGCGTGTCGGTGGAGACGATCTACAAGGCGTTCGGCGGCAAACCGGGCCTGGTCCAAGCGATCTACGAACGCGGCCTCGCCGGCCGGGAACCGGTCCCGGCCTTCCAGCGCGCCGATGCGATGCGGGAACGCGAAACCGATCCGAGGACGATCATGCGCAACTGGGGAGCCCTCACCAGCGAGGTCTCCTCGGTCGTGTCGCCGATCCTGCTGCTCGTCCGCTCCGCCGCGGCCAGTGACCCCGACATGGCGGCGCTGCTCAACGCCAGCAACGACGACCGCGACGAACGCGCCCAGCACCACGCCCGCTTCTTGACGGAACGCGGGTACCTGCGCGACGACGTCACCCTGGCCCAGGCGACCGACATTCTGTGGACCTGCACCTCCGCCGAGTTCTATGACCTGCTCGTCCTGCAGCGTGGCTGGTCCCAGCAGCGATTCGCAAGATTCCTCGCCGACTTCATGATCGGCGCACTCCTCCCCCAACCCCCATAAACCAAAAATTAGGAGTCTGCGAAGTCGTGGGGTGCCGGCGGTAGGGT
>DATCNF010000459.1:0-4675 GCA_036565325.1 Candidatus Dormiibacterota bacterium
CCGCCGGCCCTGGCGGCTGAGGACCGCCATGCCTTCGCGCTCCCACTCGGCCAGACCGTCGTCGACCAGCTGGCCGAGCTCGGCGACCGCCAGCGAGGGCGGCAGGCCGAGCTGTTCGGCCAGGCTGTCGGCGCCCGCCACGCCGGCCTGCAGGAGGAGCCGAAGCATCATCTCGCGCAGCAGCGGCCGGTCGATGTCCGGCACGGGCACGTCGATGATCCGGGTGGGCTCGCCGGTCGACCGCTCGGCGGCAGACTGTACGGCGGCGACGAGGCTGGCAGCCAGCCTATCCACGCTCACGTCCTCCCCACCGGCGCGCCCGGTCCAGTCCACGGCGTCGCTGAGCACCTGCTCCTCGTTGACCGCCACCGCGACTCGGGCCGGCACCCCGGCGGTCACCTGGAGGTCGACGCGGATCAGGCACTGGCGCTCGCTGAGCACGGCCCAGCTGCACTCCCAGCCGTGCTCGCCTGCCGGGCCGATCCGGCGCACGGTCTGGTCGGCGACCACGTCCAGCCCCGGCATCCGCTCGAAGCGGCGGCGCAGGATCTCGCGGACGTCGGCGTCGACCGCGTCCCGGAGCTGGGCCGCGAAGGGCATCGCGCGGTCGTCGACGGGAGGCCGGTCCTTGATCGCCCAGGCCGTCCCTTGCGACGCGATCAGCGCGCGGACCACGGCCGCGTGGCGGGCGCAGTAGGCGTCGTCCCCGACCATGGCGACGTGGCGGCCGCACCAGGCGGTGTCACAGGTCTGGCCCTGGGAGTCCTTGTACTCGCAATGCCAGGAGGCGGTGGCATCGCAGTCGGCGCGCAGGCAGCGCGCGAGTCGGGGCGCCGGGACGATGACGGGCGCGGGGGCCGCGGGGCCCGCGATCAGGGGCTTGCGGCCGGGCACCACCATGGTGGGCGCCAGCACCAGGGGCGCCGTGGGCACCGCCTTGCCCGGGAACGACCCGGCGCGGCCCAGCTCCCGGATGGCGGTGGCGAACTCGGCGCAGGTCTGGTAGCGCTCATTGGGGCTCTTGGCCAGGGACTTGCGGATGGCCGCCATCGCGGGCGCCGGGATGTGCGGCGAGTCGGGAGGGATATCGAAGACGTGCGCGTGCATGACGCTGGTGACCGTCCCCTGGAAGGGCGGATTCCCGTCCAGCATCTGGTACAGGAGGACACCGATCGAGTAGATGTCGGAGCGCGCGTCCACCACCTCTCCCCGCAGCTGTTCGGGCGCCATGTAGGTCGGGGTCCCGACCGTGAAGCCCTCGGCCGTGAGCTGGGGGCTGTCGTCGAGCAGCTTGGCCACCCCGAAGTCGAGGATCTTGGCCTTGCCCTGGCTGGAGATCAGGATGTTCTCGGGCTTGAGGTCGCGGTGCACGATGCCGTGGTCGTGGGCGGCGCCCACCGCCGAAAGCACCTGCTGCGTGAGGTCGATGGCGAGCTCGCTGCCCAGCCGGCCCATCTCGCGCAGCCAGTAGCCGAGCGAGCGCCCGGCCAGGTACTCCATGACGATGAAAAGGCGGTCGCGCTCGGCGTCGAAGTCGTAGACGCGCACGATCCCGGGGTGGTTGAGGGCGGCCACCGCCGCCGCCTCGCGCTGGAAGCGCATGCGGATGGCCTCGTTGCCGGAGTGCTCGTGGACGACCTTGATGGCGACCGGTATGCCCAGGCTCGGGTGGACCGCCTTGTAGACGACGCCCATCGACCCGCGGCCGAGCTCCTCCTCGACGTGGAAGCGGCCCAGGTTGGGCAGGCCCAGAGGTTCCGGCGTCACCGGCGGCGGCGGGAGCGGGAGCGGGAGCGGCGGGAGCGGCGGCGGCGCCGCGACCGCAGCGTCCTCCGGGCGCGGGATCGGGCGGGGCGGCGGGGCGCCCGGCGGCGGTTGCGGCGTCTGGTAGGCGGCGGCCTCCGGCTCCGAATCGATGCCTCCGACGGCCTCCTCGTCGTCGACCAGCGGTTCCGGCTCGGGCTCACTGTCGGGCAGCGTCTGGAAGGCCAGCGCCGGGTCCAGCCCGGTCACCTCCGAAAGGGAGCGGCGGGCGGCGTCATCGAGGACCTCGGCGATCGCCGGCAGCAGCCCGCGATAGAGCGGCGTCGGGAGGCGGGCGCAGAGCTTGGCCGCCATGCAGGCGGCCAGGTTGTCGAGGTCGGCGTCGACCAGGCTGAGCGCGCCGGCCAGGCTCAGGATCTCGCCGGCCAGCTCGATCATCACGCGCGCCTCCTCGGCTGCCTCCAGCGTGTCGGCGGGCCGGTCGTCGATCTCGGTCACGGCGTCGACCGCGCGGCGCAGGGACTCGATCAGCGCCTGGGCCACGAAGCCCCCGGCCTCCAGCTCGGCCAGCTCGATCGGGCGTGACCGCTGGCGCCGCCACGCGGCGCGGCAGGTCGAGGCGGCGTCGCGCATGACGCCCGCCGCCTGCTCGGTGCGAGCAGGGTCGTCGCCGGCGTCAGCGACCAGGCGCGCCGCATCGAGGATCCACGCCGCCGCGTCCACGCCCGGGTTCGCCTCCAGGCCACCGAGGCGGCCGGCTGCGGAGGCGTGATGGAAAAGGTGGGCGGCCAGCCGGCGGCCGATGCGGGCGGCGGTGTCCTGCTCCGGCCAGCGGTCGGGCTCCAGGAGTGCTGAAACTTCGATTGCCGCCTGCCTGGCGGCCGCCATCATCTGCTCGCGGTTGCGGGCGAGAGTGGGCAGATCGGCTGCCATCGGCTCCAGCTCAGGCCAACCGGACACGCGGCGCGCGCCCGGCATCGTCAGTCGGCCAGCTGCCAGATCGGGGCCGCGGCGGACCGCCTTCGGATGAAGGGACGGCTCTCCGCGGGCGACGGGGTTCCGGGGTGGAACAGATCGAGAACCTCGGCCGCGGTGAGGCGTGCGCGGCGCGGCGGCTGCTCGTCGAGGAGCACCATCCGGAACCCGGTTCCGGTGCTCGGCTGCTCGTCATCTTGAACTCTGTATGGCTTCATCTGATCCCAATCTCCCTACCCCTCTCAGGGCTGGTTGAAGGGTACGAATCACCATGTTAAGAGTCCTAAAGTTCCGAAGCATAGTTGTTGAGATACTTGGCAATACCAAGGAGTTTTGACACCTAACCCTGCAAACGTGGGGGCGTCACCACGGGCAAACGCTTATTCCCCAAGCCCCGGTCGAAACCATTGCGACGCCTATCATCGTTCAGGAGTTGATCGCGTGAGAAGGGGGCGCCGGCCGACGGGGCGCGGGCCGGTGGCGCCGGCTCCCTGGTGGGCGGGCCCGCTGCCGGCGGCGGCGGTCGTGGTGCTGGTGGTCGGCGCGATCGTGGTCTTCCTGCTGGTCAGCCGATCCCAGGCCGCGCCGGCCCCGATCCCCTCACCTTCTACCCAGGGCCAGGTGCTGGCGGATCTCACCGGGCTGGACGTCCAGCGCACGGAGGCGATCGGCGACGGGGGCCTGAAGTCGCCAATGCAGAAGGTGAGCGCGACGCCGCTGGTGGGCCCCCAGGGCAGGCCGGAGCTCCTCTACATCGGCGCCGAGTTCTGTCCCTTCTGCGCCGCCCAGCGCTGGAGCCTGGCCATCGTGCTCGCCCGCTTCGGGACCCTGGGCGGGGTGGGCCTCACCACCTCCTCCAGCAGCGACGTCTTCCCCGACACGGCCACCCTGACCTTCGCGCACAGCAGCTATGCGAGCAGCTACATCGAGTTCGCCGAGGTCGAGGAGACCGATCGCAACCGCAACCCGCTGCAGTCGCCGACCGCCGATCAGCAGCGGCTGTTCGACCAGCTCAACTCGCGGCGCTCCATCCCCTTCACGGACTACGGCAGCCGCTGGGTCACCATCGGCTCCGGCTATCAGCCGGACGTGCTCCAGGGCATGACCTGGCAGCAGATCGCCGACCAATTGCAGAACAACCCGCAGGGCCCCGCCGCGTCCAGGATCCTGGGCAACGCCAACTGGATGACAGCGGCCGTCTGCCAGCTCCTGGCCGGCCCTCCCGATACCGTCTGCGGCGGCCCGGCGATAACCCGGCTGCGCGCGCAGTTGGGCAGCGGTGCCTAGGCGCGGGCTGGCCGCGGACCGGGGTCTGCTGCTGATCGGGCTGGCCGCGGTCGCCGGCCTCGGCACCTCCGCGTACCTGACCCTGACCCACATCCAGGCCGTGCCGCTGGCCTGCCCCACCGGGGGCGTGGTCGACTGCGCGCTGGTGACCCAGGGCGGCTACGGGGTGGTGGCGGGCAGCGCCGTGCCGACCAGCGTGCCCGGGCTCGTGTTCTTCGCGGTGGGCCTGGTCCTGGCCGCGGTGGCGGCCCGCGCGGCCGAGCGCCGGCTGCTGGTGTTGGCGCTGCTGGCGGCCTGGTGTGCGGGCGGGCTGCTGGTGGTTCTCTACCTGGTCTATGTCGAGATCGTGGTGCTGCAGCGGATCTGCGAGTGGTGCACGGCCACCCACGCTCTCGTCCTGCTGATGCTGCTGCTGACCCTCAGCCGCCTGCAGGCGGCGGCCCTTCGGAACCGGCAGGGCGACACCTCCAGGTCAAGGTTGTGATTTATTTCGTGAGGCGATGCCGCGGGATACCTGCCCCTATGTCCGGCCGTTTCCCGCCGGCTTTGACGGCTGCCCCGCTTTCACGCCCCAGAGCTACACCGCGATCGACCTGCACTACCAGCCCTCCGCGGCGGTCACCAGCTGCGCGCACCTGTTGGTAGGCGA
>DATCNF010000460.1:0-3870 GCA_036565325.1 Candidatus Dormiibacterota bacterium
CGGTCACACCGCGCTCCCCCGCCTCCACCTCCCGGCCGCGGTAGCGCGCCAGGGCCTTGCGGACCACCGCGTGATGACGGTCGACGAGCTGGTTCCAGCGCTTGTCGCCTAGCCAGACGGCGTGCGCGCCCGCCTGCGCCACGTTGGTGCAGAGCACCGTGGCCAGCATGCTGTCCGGGGCGGCACCACCGCGAACGCCGGTCAGGAACTCCTGGACCTCGGCGAGCACTAAATCGGCGTCCCCGAAGTACGGCCAGTGGTCGTCGGAGTCGAGCTCCAGGAGCCTGGCGCCGGGGATGTGCTCGGCGAAGTAGCGGCCGGCCTCGATGGACGCCACCTTGTCCCCGCGCGCGTGGACTATGAGAGTTGGCACCCGGATCGCGGGCAGCACCTCGCGGATGTCGAGCCGATTGTTCATGCGCAGGAGGTCCGCGGCGTCGCCCGGGCTCGCGCTCATCTGGGTGAAGCCGGCCCACCAGCGGAGGACTTCCGGGTTGTCGGCCTGGCTGGGTGCGTAGCGGTCCATCCCGAATCCGGTGCCCCAGACCTCCCCGACGGTCCTCACCCCCTTCTCGAAAGTCTCTTCGGTCACGCCCCACGGATAGCCAGGGCGTCGGAGCGCGGAGGGGTAGCTGCCGTTGATGACCAGCCCGGCCGTGCGCTCCGGATAGGTGGCGGCGAAGAGCGCCGACATCACACCGCCCTCGGAGATCCCCATCACGGCGGCCCGCTCTGAGCCCACCGCGTCCATCACCGCGCGCACATCGTCCATCCGCTGCTCGAGGGTCGGCAGCGGATGCACCCGGTCGGACATCCCGCAGCCGCGCTTGTCGAAGAGGATCAGCCGCGAGAACGAGGCCAGCCGCTTGAGGAAGGCGGCCAGGGCGGGCAGCTCCCAGACAAAGCCCAGGTGTGACACCCAGCCCAGGACGAACACGAGGTCGATCGGGCCGTCGCCGACGACCTGGTAGGCGATGTTGACGTCGCCGCTGCGCGCGTACCGAGCCCCAGTGAACATCTCGGGTGGGGCCAGTCTAGGCCAGGGCAATCAGCGCGATCGAGATCCGCAGGCCAGCAACGCCGTCCGCCTAGGTGTTGCGATTGCCGGCCCCCCCAGACAGAATCGCGCACGTGAAGGCCGGGTGTGGGGGCTGCGCGATCCTGCTGGCCCTGCCGCTGTTGGCGATCATCCTCTTCGCCCTCCACACCATCCCGGACAATCTCGCTGCGGACAAGCAGTACGCCAAGGCGCCCATCTGCGAGGTGGCGCCCAGGCCCAACGAGAACTGCATTGAGGTGGCGCGCGGCTCGGTGACCCGGATCGACACCCGCACCCGCGAGGAGCAGGTGGGCGCCGGCAAGAGCAGTCACACGGAGACGATCACCTACTGCGTCGCGGTGGTGGCGGTGGAAGGCCATCCCGACAGCGAGTACGACACGCTCTGTTCTGCACCACCGGCCATCGGCACGGAGGTCGAGGTGCGCTACTGGATGGGGCGCGAGGTGAGCATCGCCGTGGGCGGCAACGAGGTCTACAGCAACCCGCCCTCGGCGGACGTGGGGTTGGCGGTCTTCGTGTCATTCTTCGCCGGCTTCGCCCTGGTGATGCTGGCTGCGTTCACGGCCATCGCGCTGGCGGTGATCGGGACGCAGCAGAAAAAGGTGAGCCGGCCCCAGGCGGCGGGGCCGGCTCGGTAGAGGGGAGGGGCGCCGGCTACAGCTAGGCGGCGGCCTTCTTGTGGTGGAGCCCGTCCCAGAACGGGATGTGGCCGGCGCGGATGCGCGCCAGAGCGCGGTCGTCCTGGGCCTGGGTGATCTTCTTGGCGTCGACTAGCTTGTCCAGCGCCGGCTTGACGGTGTTCGCCAGCTTGTCAGCGAACTGCTCCTTATTCATGCCCCTGGCCGCGGCCAGGTCGGAGACGCTCTTGCCGTTCTTGAGGGCCGTGTGCAGGTCTTCGGGTTTCATGCCCAGCGCGGTCGCCTCGGCAGCGACCACCGCGGCCCGGATCAAACGGCGGTCGGAGGCGTCGTGCTTGGCCCCCGCAGCAGTTGAGGTCGCCGGCGACCCGGACGTCGTCGCGGCCAGCGCGTTGCTCGCCGTAATTCCAAGGAGCGACGCGCCGAGCACGGCGCTGCCCACTCCACCGATCACGAATTTGCCCAACCAGGGATTCATCTAATTGCACCTCTTGGTTTTGGTTTTGTCGGTCTCTCGACCGCCTTCCCATGGTTCCGAGCGGGCGTCAACGGTTCGTGGGTTTGACGTCAGATCTCTGTTAAGGGCTCATCCGCGCTCGGCGACGGCCGCAGCCACGCCGAACAGCCACCCGCAGGTGAAAGGCTCAGCCGGCCGAGGAGGAGAAAACCCTAGGGCTGGGTCGGGCGCCGGCTCCGCATGTAGAAGAAGCCGCCGATTCCGATCACGACCAGGACGACCACGGCCGCGATGATCTTGTTGGCCGTGATGGCCGTCGTTATCAGGTACATCACCTCCCTTATACGTTGATTCGGCGGGAGGGTCATGGCTCCCGGGGGTATCGAATTGCATAGGTTCCTGCTGACGATTCACGGCTCCGCCAGGTCGCTCGAGATGGCGGTGCCGGCGGACGCTCCGTTGGGCGGCGTGATGGCGAGCATCGTGGACGCCATCGAGGAGACGGCCGTCTCGGGACCGGCCGAGCTCGAGCAATGGCGCCTGGCCACGGAGGATGGCCGCATCCTCAACCCGCGTGCATCGCTGATCGAGTCGGGGGTCCACGAGGGCGCCCAGCTCCAGCTGCGCCAGTTCCCGCTGCCGGGCGCCGGGGATCCTGAGTCGGCGCCGCCGGCGCCGCCCGAGCAGGTGCCCGCGCACCTGGCATTGCCCGAACCGATCCCGTTCGGTGAGCGCTTGCGGGCGGCGGCCGGCGCCCTGGTGGGCAGCCAGCCGGCGGCCGAGGAAGCCGAGCCGGAGCCCGCCAGTGCCAGGAGGCTGGCACTGCCCAGGCCCCGGGGCCCGCTGGAGCGCGCCCAGGCCGCCTGGGCGGCGGGCGATTACCAACGGCGCCTCGACCACGTGATCGCCGCCCCCCGGCTCAACCATTGCGTGACCATCGCCGTGGTCTCACCCAAGGGCGGGGTCGGCAAGACGACCACCTCGATCATGCTCGGCACCCTGCTGGCCATGATCCGCAGCGACCGGGTGGTGGCTCTCGACACCAACCCCGACCATGGCACCCTGGGCCGCAGCCTGGCCCCCGACCATGCCGTCTTCGTCGACGACCTGCTGGGCGTGGTCGACCAGCCGGCGCTGACCGTCGCCATGCTCGACCGCTTCCTGGCCCGCGCGCCACACGGCATGCTGGTGCTGCCGGCGCCGACCGAGCCCGAGCGCATGGACCTGCTCGACGGCGCCGCCTACGAGCGCGTGATCCACCGCCTCCAGGAGATGGTCAACATCCTCGTGCTCGATTGCGGCGCCGGGATGCGCGACCCCGTCACCCGGGCCGCCATCGCCGCCGCCGACCAGGTGGTCCTGGTCTCGGACGCCGACCCCGCCACCGCCAGCCTGGTGGCCGACGTCGCCCGCCGGCTGTCTCCCGACTCCTCCTACGCGATGGTGGTCAACAAGCTCCCCCGCCATGGGTCGCGCCTCAACCTGGAGCACCTCAGCGAGGATGTGCCCGGGGCTCGGGCCGTGGTCCAGATCGAGGCCGACGCCGAGGCTGCGGCGCGTGTATCGATGGGCGACTTCACGTGGGAGGACTCGCCGATCGAGTGGAAGATCGCGATCCGCCAGCTGGCCGCCTTCCTGGCCGCGGATTGGGAGGCCCTGGGCCGGACCGCCTAAGGCGACTCCTCCCCGCTTGGCGGGGAGGTGGCCTGCGTAGC
>DATCNF010000461.1:0-13516 GCA_036565325.1 Candidatus Dormiibacterota bacterium
GGTTCAACCTCGGCGTGCCGACCCGCGCCCAGCAGGGAAGCGCGTGCTTCATCAACTCGGTCCAGGACTCGATGGAGTCGATCCTCGACCTCGCCAAGACCGAGGGCATGCTCTTCAAGTTCGGCTCCGGCACCGGCACCAACCTGTCGGTCCTGCGCTCCTCCAGGGAGCAGCTCAGCGGCGGCGGGACGGCCAGCGGCCCGGTCTCTTTCATGCGCGGCTACGACTCCTTCGCGGGCTCCATCAAGTCCGGCGGCACGACGCGGCGGGCGGCCAAGATGGTGATCCTCAACGCCGACCACCCCGACGTCGTCGAGTTCATCAAATGCAAGGCCGAGGAAGAGAAGAAGGCCTGGGCCCTGATCGACGCCGGCTACAACGCCGGCTTCAACGTCAACGGCGGCGCCTACGACTCGGTCCAGTTCCAGAACGCCAACCACTCGGTGCGCGTCTCGGACGAGTTCATGAAGGCGGTCGAGACCGACGCCGAGTGGAGCACCAAGTCGGTGGTCGGCGCTCAGGTCGTCGACACCTACAAGGCGCGCGAGGTCTGGAAGGACATCGCGGACGCGGCCTGGATCTGCGGTGATCCCGGGCTCCAGTTCGACAGCACCATCCAGGACTGGAACTGCGTCCCCAACGCGGGGCGCATCAACGCCACCAACCCCTGCAGCGAGTTCGTGTTCCTGGACGACACCGCCTGCAACCTGCTCTCGCTCAACCTCATGAAGTTCCAGGCCGCGGACGGCACCTTCGACGTCGCGCGCATGCAGAAGGCGATCGACGTCTGCTTCACCGGCCAGGAGATCATCGTCAGCAGCGCGTCCTACCCGACGCCGGCCATCGCCAGGAACTCCGAGCGGCTGCGCCCACTGGGTCTGGGCTACGCCAACCTGGGCGCCCTCCTGATGTCGATGGGGCTGGCTTACGACTCCGACGAGGGGCGCCGCTACGCGGCGGCGATCACCTCGATCATGACCGGCCGCGCCTACGCGCAGTCGGCGCGGATGGCCGAGGTCAAGGGCCCGTTCGCCGAGTTCGAGGCCAACCGGGAGCCGATGCTCCGGGTCATGAACAAGCACCGCTTGGCCGCGTATGACCTGGCCACCAACGGCGAGGCCGGCGTAGTGGTTTCAGCCGCCCGGGAGACCTGGGACGAGGCCGTCGAGCTGGGCAAGAAGCACGGCTACCGCAACGCGCAGTCGACCGTGCTGGCACCCACCGGGACGATCGGGCTGATGATGGACTGCGACACCACGGGCATCGAGCCCGACCTGGCGCTGGTCAAGTACAAGAAGCTGGTCGGCGGCGGCCTGCTCAAGATCGTCAACGGCACCGTGCCCTCGGCGCTGCGCAAGCTGGGCTACCCCGAAGAGCAGGTCAAGGCCATCGTCGAGCACATCGACGAGAACGACACCATCGAGGGCGCGCCCTACCTCAAGGACGACGACCTCAAGGTCTTCGACTGCGCCTTCAAGCCGATCAACGGCCTGCGCTCGATCGCGCCCATGGGGCACGTCCGGATGATGGCGGCCGTGCAGCCCTTCATCTCGGGCTCCCAGTCCAAGACCGTCAACCTCCCCACCGAGGCCACCGTCGAGGAGATCGGCAACACCTACCTCGAGTCCTGGAAGCTCGGCCTCAAGTGCATCGCCATCTACCGCGATGGCTGCAAGCGCTCGCAGCCGCTCTCGACCTCGCGGGACAAGGAGAAGAAGGAGGAGGCGGTGGCCGTCGTCACCGAGGCCCGGGCTACGCGGCGGCGCCTGCCGGACGAGCGGCACTCGATCACCCACAAGTTCGACATCCAGGGCCACGAGGGCTACATCCACGCCGGGCTCTACGATGATGGCACCCCCGGCGAGATCTTCCTGACCATGGCCAAGGAGGGCTCCACGATCTCGGGGATGATGGACGCCTTCGCGACCCAGACCTCGCTCGCGCTGCAGTACGGAGTCCCGCTGCGGGTGATGGTCAACAAGTTCAGCCACATGCGCTTCGAGCCCAGCGGGTTCACCAAGAACCCCGAGCTGCCGATCGCCAAGTCACTCATGGACTACGTCTTCCGATGGCTGGCCAGCCGCTTCCTCGACCAGGAGGACCAGGACGCGGTCGGCGTCGTGCGCCGCGAGCCCCCGGCCCTCGAGATGCCCCAGCCCGACGCCGCTCCGGCGCCGGAGCCCGCCGCCGAGCTCAAGGTCGTGGCCAACGGGAAGGGCAATGGCAACGGCCACACCGGCCAGAAGCTGGCGTTCGTGGTCAACGCGGACGCCCCCGCCTGCTCCGACTGCGGCTCGATCACCGTGCGCAGCGGTGCCTGCTACAAGTGCCTCAACTGCGGAGCCACCACCGGCTGCAGCTGATCACCCTCCGCTAGAAACCCACTCCCCCCAGCCCAGAGGGAGCCGGCCCGTGAGGACCGGCTCTCTCCTTTAGATCGCAGGGCTATGCTCGGCGCGTGAAGACCCCCGTCGACGGCCGGCCGCTCTCCACGGACCTCGGCTCGCTGGCGAGACCGCTGCGAGTCCTGGTCTACCTCCTGATCGTGCTCGCCGTGGTGGAGCTGTACAACCTGGCCTCCGACCTCGTCCTCCGGCTGACCAACATCGTGCTCATCTTCGTGTTCGCGGCGGTGGTCGCGATGCTGCTGACACCACTGGTCGACCGCATCCAGGCACTGCCGCTGCTGCGTGGCCGGCGCGGGGCGGCGGTGCTGGTGTTGTACGCCACCGGGATCGTGGTGATGGGCGGCGTGATCGCCGTGCTGGTGCCCACTGTGGCCACGCAAGCCAGCCGGCTCGGGGCACAGATCCCCGCGCTGCTGGACCAGGCGCAACGGCTCCTCGACACCATCCAGGGCAGCCTGCACGGCCTGGGCCTGAACGTCGCCTACCGGATCCCGCGCAGCACAGCGCCCATCGGCGGCGACCTCTCGGCGCAGAGCCTGACCCGGATCGGCGGGGTCGTGACGCCACTGGTGAACGTCCTCCTCGTGGTGGTGGTGTCGATCTACTTCACGATCGAGGGCCGCCACCTGGTCGCCACCGCTCGCAAGCTCTTCCCCGCCCGCGAGAAAGCCTTTGACTTCGCGGTGTTGGCGGTCGGAGCCGCGGTCGCGGCGTACGTTCGCGCTCAGCTCCTGATGTCGCTTCTCATGGGGCTGTACACGGGCATCACGCTGGCGCTGCTGGGCGTCCACTACGCGGTCGCGCTGGGAGTGGCGGTGTTCTTCCTGGAGATGCTCCCACTGGTCGGCGCCCCGATCGGCTTCGCCATGGCCATCCTGGTGGCCTTCACCCAGAGCCTGCAGCTGGCGATCGAGGCCACCGCCGTGAGCCTCATCGGCCACGCTTTGGAGGGTTACGTGCTGGGGCCCCGGATCAGCGGCAAGGTCACGCGCATTCATCCCCTGGCCGCCATGGGCGCCCTCCTGGTCGGTGCTGAGTTGGCCGGGATCCTGGGAGCCCTGGTGGCAGTTCCGCTGGCGGTGATCGCCAACATCTTCTTCGGCGCCCTGTACGCCTCCTCTCAGGGGCGCGACGGCATGCGGATCGCCGATACGCCGGGGCCGGTCGGTATCGCCGACCTGCCCAGCCTGGCGGACGAGATCGCGGTCGGTCCCGACGATCCGGTTCTGGAACGTGGCGCCGCGGCGGCGGTGGCCGCCACCCCCGGCCCGCGCAAGTCCCGCCGTCCCACTCCCTCCCCAGCCAGGCGTTAGGCGGTGGTCAGAGCCTCCGTTGTGACGCGGCCGGTGATGAGGTCCGCCGCCTTCTCGGCGATCATGATCGTGGGCGCGTTGGTGTTCCCGCGCACCACGGTCGGCATCACGGAGGCGTCGACCACGCGTAGCCCCTCGATGCCGTAGACCTTGAGCTCGGGATCGACGACCGACCCCATCGCGCAAGTCCCGACCGGGTGGTAAAGCGTCTGCGACGCACGCTGCACGTGGTCCCAGATGTCGGCGTCGCTGTCGGAGCGCGGAAAGATGTCCAGCTTGGAGCGCTCGTGCTTCTGCATGGCGGGCTGGGCCGCGATCGCCATCGCCTGGCGCACGCCGGCGATGATCGCCTGCCGGTCCTCGTGGCTCGCGTAGTAGTTGTGCATCACGTGCGGCTTGGCACTCGGCACCAGGGAGCGCAGGTAGACCACGCCGCGGCTGCTCGGCTTGAGCAGGCAGGGCCCCCAGCAGACCGCATGGTCGTTGGGGATGCGCAGGCCCTGGTCCGCGTACATCACAGGAGTCGCGTGGTACTGGATGTCCGGCGCGGCCAGCCCATCCTGGCTGCGCCAGAAGCCGCCCGCCTCACCGATATTGGAGGTCAGGGGCCCGCGGCCCTCGGACTGAAGGAGCCCGATGTTGGCCGGCGTCTCCGCGGTGAGGAGCGTCTCGGTGTCGGTGAGCAGACCGAGCAGCACGGCCGGGTGGTCCTGCAGGTTCTTGCCCACCGGCAGGTCGACCACCGACTGGATCCCGTAGGCGGCCAGCTCGGCAGCCGGGCCGATGCCGGAGAGCAGCAGCACCTGGGGCGAGTTGTAGGCACCGGCCGACACGATCACCTCGCGCTCGGCGCGAAACTCGCGCAGTTCGTTCTGGTAGTCCGCCTCCACGCCGACCGCCTTGGTGCCTTCCAGGAGCAGCCGGGTGGTGAGGGCGCCCGTGAGCAGGTGCAGGTTGGGTCGGGCCAGTGCTGGGTGCAGGTAGGCGACCGCGGCGGAACAGCGCATGCCACCGCGCTGCGTCAGCTGGTAGTACCCGACGCCGTCCTGCTGGGTGCCGTTGAAGTCGGCATTGCGCGGCATCCCCGCCTCTACCGCGGCGTCCACCCAGGCGTCCATCAGGACGTGGCGTGAGCGCCCTTCGCTGACCCGCAGCGGCCCGCCGGCGCCGTGCAGCTCGGAGGCCCCACGCTCGTTGTCCTCGGCCTTCAGGAAGTAGGGGAGCACGTCGTCCCATCCCCATCCCTCGAGCCCGAGCGTGGCCCATTCCTCGTAGTCGAGGCGGTTGCCCCGGATGTAGACCATGGCGTTCATGGACGACGAGCCGCCCAGCATCCGGCCCCGCGGCATGTAGACGGTTCTGCCGTCCAGGCCTGGCTCGGGATCGCTCTGGAAGTCCCAGTCAAACTTGGACTTGAAGAGCTTCCCGAAGGCGGCCGGGATGTGGATCTCCATCGCCGAGTCGGGCGGCCCCGCCTCCAGCAGCAGGACCTGCACCGCGGGGTCCTCGCTCAGCCGGCTGGCCAGCACACAGCCGGCGGAACCGGCTCCCACGATCACGTAGTCGAAGACATCTGCCATGGCTTCACCCTCGCAGTCAGCTGACGTCAGCGGCAGGAGACTACCTCAGCCCGCCCGCCGGAAGACGACCACTGGGATCCTGCGCTTGGTCTTGAGCTGGTACTCGGCGAAGGCGGGCATCTTGGCGGCCTGGGCCGCGTAGAGGCGGTCGTGCTCCTCGCCTTCGGCGACGCGGGCCACGACGTCGAACCTCTCGCCGTCGGCCTCGACCACAACCTCGGGTTTGGCGAGCAGGTTGTGGAACCAGCCGGGGTGCTCGGGCGACCCGCCCTTGGAGGCGATCACCACGTAGTCCTCGCCGGTGCGCGTGTACACCAGCGGGTTCTCGCGGACCTCGCCCGAGCGCGCTCCGCGGGTGGTCAGGATCAGAACGTCGCGGCCGAGGAAGGGACCGGAGGTGGCGCGACCGTGATTCGCCCGCAGGTCCTTGATGAGGTTGGTGTTGAAGTCCTGGTAGGTCATGCTCACCGGACTAACAACCCTTTTGCCGGTGCAACTATTCGCGCGTCAGGCGGGGAGGTTGCGGCGCAGGAAGTCGCTGGTCTGCCGCCAGGCGTCGGTGGCGGCCTGGGGATGGTGAAAGACGCCGGCCACGTTGTTGTCAAACGCGTGGTTGGCGCCCTGGTGGACGTGGATCTCCACGTCGCGGCGGCCGGCGAAGGCCGCCCGCACCTGCTCCTGCTTGGCGGCCGGGAGGTACTGGTCGGCGGTGCCGAAGTGGAAGAGCACCGGGCACTCTACCTGCCCCGCCAGGCCCAGTGCATCCGGGACCGCGGAGCCGTAATACGACACGCACACATCCGGCGAGTCGAGCGCCGCCACCATGTAGCTGACGCCGCCGCCCAGGCAGAAGCCGAGGATCCCGGCCTTGCCACCTTCCACCTCGGGGACCTGGCGCACATGCTCGATCGCCGCCACCGCGTCGTCGGCGCCCTTCTGGAAGTCGAAGCGCTGCACGTACCCGAATCCGCGCTCCATGAAGTCGGCCGAGCGCTCGTCGACCGCGATGCCGGGCTCGATGCGCCAGTAGAGGTCGGGCGCCATGGCCACGTAGCCGAGCTTGGCCAGGCGCTCGCAGGCGCCCTTGATGTAGCCGTTGACGCCGAAGATCTCCTGGATCACGACCATCCCGGGACCCGAGCCCGAGTCGGGTAGAGCCAGGTGGCCGGCGAACCAGCCGCCGTCGTGGGCCTGGATGCGCTCGGTGCGAGTCTTCGTCATGGCGCGAGGATACGTTCTGAGGCATCTCGCCACAGGCATGCACCGCTTTCGCCACACCCGCTGCCTAGACTCCGCCCTGTCGTGAGCTCCCGGGTCGCCTTCTTCGGCGTCGCCACCGATCGCCGGGCGTACCTGGGAATGCTCTACGCCCTGGTCCGGATGCCGCTGGCGGCGGTCTATTTCATGATCCTGGCCACCGGGATCCCAACTGCTCTCGGGCTGCTCCCGGTCGGGATCGGGTTGGCCGTGTTCGTGCTGATCCTGCTCGTGGCCTGGTTCTGCGCGATGTTCGAGCGCGAGCTGGGACGCTGGTGGTTCGGCTTCGAGCTGCGGCCGATGTCCGCCCCCGACCCCCAGCCGCGGACCCTGCTGCAGCGGCTGCGGCCGTTCCTCTTCAACGCGGTGACCTGGAAGTGCCTCCTCTACATGGCGCTCCAGATCCCCCTCGGGAGCCTGGTCTTCGCACTGGTGCTCGGCTTGGGCACCGCCTCGCTGGCGCTGATCGCCGCCCCCTTCGTCTACGTGATCGACCTGGGCTCCCTGCAGCCCTCGGATCCCACCGCCAATGCGCTCGGCCTGAGCGACGGCAACGTCACCCTGGCGGCCACCCTCGCCCTGGCGGCGGCCGGTCTCCTGCTGGCGGTCGCCACCCTCCACGTGGCCCGCGGCATCGCCATCGGCCACGGCGCCCTGATCCGAGGGCTGCTGGGCATGAGCAAGGCCCAGGTCGACCTCTCGGTCGCCCGCACCGAGGTCGCCACCCAGAGCGCCCGGGCCGAGCGCTCTGAGCAGAGCCGGCGGGAGCTGATCGTCAACGTCTCCCACGAGCTGCGCACGCCGATCGCCTCGATCCGCGGCCACGTGGAGTCCCTGCTCGACCCGCACGGCGGCCAGCCCTCCGAGGCCGACACCCGGCGTTACCTGGCGATCGTGCAGAAGGAGACCGAACGCCTGGGCTCCCTGGTCGACGACCTGCTGGCCGTGGCCCGCGCCGACGCCCACGAGCTGCGCCTGGACGTGCGCCCGACGCCCCTGGCTCCCATCGTCGAGCACGTGGCCGCCGCCCTGGGGCCGATCGCGCGCCGCGACCGCAAGGTCACGCTCACGACGAACGTCTCCGAGGCGGCGAGCCCGGCCTACGCCGACGCCGACCGGGTGAGCCAGGTGCTCGTCAACCTGGTGCGCAACGCCATCAACTACACGCCCGAGGGCGGGATCGTTTCGATCGAGCTGAGCGATGCCGGGCCCACGCACGTGGCCCTGGCGGTCGCCGACACCGGCGTCGGCATCCCGGCCGACGAGCTGGAGCACATCTTCGAGCGCCTGTACCGCGTCGACTCGTCGCGCTCCCGCGAGAGCGGTGGCTTCGGGCTCGGGCTGGCCATCGCCAGGGACCTCGTCCAGGCCATGAGCGGCAGCATCGAGGTGGCCAGCGAGCCGGGCAGCGGCAGCCGCTTCACAGTGAAGCTGAGGAGGGCCTAAGGCGCCCAGCCGAAAAGTGATGCCGTGCCTTTCGCGCCCAGACGTCCGATGCGTACGCCGGCTTCTCCGGTGCTCGGTCACGCAGCTACCGCTGCGCTCCCTCCGCTCCTCGGCGCCGGCTGACGCCTCGGAGCGCCGGGATCGTGAAATCCAGCGGCCCACCTTTCGGCTGGGCGCCTAGATGGCCCTGGTCCTGGTCGTCGAAGACGAGACCGACCTCAACAACCTGGTCCGCGACCAATTGGTCGCCGAGGGCCACACCGTCGACCAGGCCTTCAACGGCGCCGCCGCCATCGCGGCGGTCGAGAAGCAGGTCCCCGACCTGGTGATCCTGGACTGGATGCTGCCCGACCTCGATGGCCTCGCGGTCTGCCGGCGCCTGCGCCAGGACCACGTGATGCCGATCCTGATGCTGACCGCCCGCGGCGAGGAGGTCGACCGGGTGCTCGGCCTGGAGGTCGGCGCCGACGACTATGTGACCAAGCCGTTCAGCATGCGCGAGCTGCTGGCCCGGGTGCGCGCCATGCTCCGGCGGGTGGACCTGGAAACCCGCCGCCAGCACCCCGGAGAGCCCGGCCAGGCCGCGGCGGTGATCGTCGGCGGCCTTACCGTCGACCCCGACTCGCACACGGCGGTCCTCGACGGGACGGCGCTGAAGCTGACGCCCAAGGAGTTCCAGCTCCTGCACCTCTTCGTCAGCAACCCGGGCCGGGCCTTCAGCCGCGAGTTCCTCCTGGAGCGGGTCTGGGAGACGCAGTTCGACGGCTACGACCGCGCCGTCGACACCCACATCACGCGCCTGCGCCGAAAGCTGGGCCTGCTCGGCGACAGCATCGTCACGGTCTGGGGCGTCGGCTACCGCTTCAACAGGCCACGGGCATGACGGTGCCGGGTTGGGTCAAGGGGCTTGGGGTGCTCTTCGCGATCCTGGGCGTTGGCTTCGCCATCCCGCTGGCCGTCGCCGGCGTCGCCCTGGCCGACGGCGTGACCACCGACCGCACCTACACCCAGACCGCCGAGCTCGGGTCCGGCGGGACCGTCATCGTGCAATCGGCCAGCTCCGATCTCAAGGTGCTGACCGGTCCCGCCGGCCAGGTGCGGGTGGACGAGCACGACATCGTGCGCGCCCTCACCCGCCGGCTCGCCGCCGTCGAGCTCAACGCCGCGCGGACGACGCTGACCTCGACCGGGTCGGCCGCCCAGGTCACCACCGGCGATGAGCCGATCGTCGTGATGGGGGGCTTTGTCCGGCGCGAGCTCACCGTGTATGTCCCGGCGGATGCCAACCTCAAGGTGACCTCGGCCGCGGGCGACCTGAACCTGTCCGGCGTCCGCGGCAACCTCTCTATTGACAGCGCTTCCGGCTCCGTGACCCTCGACAACATGGACGTTGCCGGCGCAGCCAACGTGCACGTGGTCTCGGGCGACATCGTGTACAGCGGTTCGATCTCGGGCGGCCACGTCGACCTGAGCACGGTCAGCGGGAGCGTGCGGGCCTACATCCCCAAGGACACCAACGTCCACTTCGCGGCCTCGACGGTGAGCGGCGCCATCATCGTCGACCGGCGCTTCCCGATCCCCGTCATCGGCGGGCGCGGTCCCGCCTCCCAATCCAGCGGCGACATCGGCAGCGGTGGCCCCGGCACCCTGACCATGAGCACCATCTCGGGCGCCGTCTACCTGCGCATCCGCTAGCGCCGCGCGACACAAAACCTCCTCAATTACGGCACCTGTCGCACACGGGCCGGCGACACGCCGAACCGACACTCCTCCCATCGGGCCACCAGGCAGCCAATTCAGGGAGGTAGTCAATGGAGATCCTGCGCAACCTGGCGCGGCGCAAGCTGCGCTCGGTTCTGACCATCTCGGGCATCGTGATTGGAATCTTCGCCCTCACCACGATGGGGGCCATGGCCGAGCACATGAACGCGCTGCTCGGCGGCGGCGAGACCTACTTCGGCTCGAGCATCAGCGTCAACGCCGACGGCCAGGGTCAGTCCCTGCTCCCCATGAGCAAGGTCCAGGAGGTCGCCGGGGTATCCGGAGTGACCGCGGCGTCACCTGCCTATGCGTTCAATGCCAAGCCCGGCCAGGGCGGCGGGATCTCTTTCGGTCCCGGCGACATCCTCTTCAACTGGGACCCCAACCTGGCCAGGAGCGCTTTCCACCTCACCTTTGTCCAGGGGCACGCTCCCGCGGCCACGGGCGAGGTCGTGCTCGGCAGCGACATCGCTCGCGAGTTCGGCAAGAAAGTCGGCGATCGCGTCGACCTGCCGGTGCGGCCGGCCAACGCCAAACCGGACTTCGTCAACCACACCTTCACGGTGGTCGGGCTCACCAACAAGACACAGAGCCTGCCCGACACAGTGGCCTGGATCACGACGCCGGACGCCCAGATGCTGCTCAAGGACAGCCTGCCGGCGGCCATTCAGAGCAATGTCGACACCACCCAGCTGACCGAGGGCATCACCGCCTACGGCGCGCCCGGCGCCAGCCTTACCACGCTGGACGCGATCGCCCAGCGCATCACCGACCAGGTTCCGGGGGTCCAGGCCAACAAGCCCAGCGACACCGTCGCCCAGTTCAAGTCGGCCTCCACCATCTTCACCGCCATCACCACCGGGGCCGCCCTGCTGGCACTGGTCGTGGGCGGCCTCTCGGTCATCAACACCATGCTGATGGCCGTCGGCGAGCGGGTCCGCGAGATCGGGCTCAAGAAGGCCGTCGGCGCCCGCACGCGCCACGTGCTGCGCGAGTTCGTGGCCGAGGCGGCCCTGATAGGCGCCATCGGCGGCGTGGTCGGCTACGGCCTCGGCGTCCTCCTGACCGTAATCCTAAACGGCCTCCTGGCCGCCTCCAACCAGGAGCTCTTCCTGGTCACTCCCGCCCTCACCGGCCTCGCCCTCGGCTTCGCCGTGGCCCTGGGCACAGTGGCCGGCATCATCCCCGCCTGGCGGGCGGCCCGGCTCGA
This sequence comes from Candidatus Dormiibacterota bacterium, assembly GCA_036565325.1. Classification (GTDB taxonomy): domain Bacteria; phylum Chloroflexota; class Dormibacteria; order Dormibacterales; family Dormibacteraceae; genus CF-28. Next base: position 10,976 of record DATCNF010000461.1, read on the forward strand.
CCCGGTGACCGCGCTGCGAGCGCAGTAGGAGACACCGAAATGGCAACCATCGAGCTCAAGGAGCTGACCAAGCACTACCAGCAGGGCAAGAACGTGATCCGGGCGCTGGATCGGGTGTCCCTGACCATCGGGGACGGCGAGTTCGTCTCCGTGGTCGGGCGCTCCGGCAGCGGCAAGACGACCCTGCTGGACCTGGTCGGGCTGCTGATGCGGCCGACCTCGGGCACCGTCACGGTGGACGGGGTCGACACCGCGCGGCTCAAGGACGGCCAGCGCGCCGACCTCCGCGGGCAGCGGCTGGGATTCATCTTCCAGGAGTACAACCTGCTGCCCGCGCTGAACGTCCTGGAGAACGTGATGCTGCCGTTGCGCTACAACGGCGGCGGCCGGGAGGGCCGGGAGCGCGCCCTCCGGCTGCTGGAGATGGTCGGCCTGGGCGACCGCGTCCACAGCCGCGCCGACGAGCTGTCGGGTGGCCAGCAGCAGCGGGTCGCGATCGCGCGGGCGCTGGTCAACCGGCCGGCGCTGGTGCTCGCGGACGAGCCGACCGGCGCCGTCGACACCCAGACCGCCGAAGAGCTGATCTCCCTGATGAGGCACCTCAACCGCGCCGAGTCGGTGACCTTCGTGATCGTGACCCACGACCTCGACCTGGCGGCGCGCACCGACCGCGTGTTCCGGCTCAAGGACGGCGTGGTGCTGGCGGACGAGCGCCAGGCAGCGCCGATCGAGCTGGCCGTCTGAAACCCCACCCCTACCCCTCCCCAGAGGGGAGGGGGTTGCCCTGCCCTACTACCCCAGGGTGGCCGTGCAGCCCCAGCTGCCGGTCACCTTGGTCCCATCCTCCATCACGGCGTCGACAGTCCCCTTGAAGGCGTGGCTGTTGACGTCGCCGTCGGTCACGTGGATGGTCCCTGAGGTCGCCTTGATCGCCTTGCCGCCGGCGCGTACAACCAGTGGGGTGAGGCCGTCCGCCCGGGGCGGTGTGGCAGCGTCGGGATCTCCGACCGCCCCCACTCCGACCTGCGCCACGAAGTCGACCTTGACCCCGCTCTGGACCTCACCGGTGGTGAAAGTGAGTTCGAAGGCGGCCGGTTTCCAGGTGCAGGAGCCGCCCTTGTCGCTGGAGAAGTCGGCCTTGACGGGGCCGCTCAGAGACAGGGAGCTGCTCTCGGAGACGCTCTCGCCGGGCAGGCCGGCGCCCGGGGCGCCGCAGCCGGCCAGCAGCAGAGCGATACCAAGTGCGAGGCTGGGACGTTGCAGCATCGTTGTCGGAAGTTTGCCCCAAGTTTTCGGAATCGTGCATCCGGGTATCAAACTGATCTCTGCCCATGACTGAAGTCGCCCTCGATCGTTCCCTGCTGCCCACCGATCTCGACATCGACGACAGCGGCCGCGACCGTCCCGCCGAGGACGCCGCGGCCCTCGACGATGCGGTTCGCGCCTACCTGCGCGAGATCGGCAAGGTGCGCCTGCTGACCGCCGCCCAGGAGGTGGAGCTGGCACAGGCCATGGAGGCCGGTTCGGCCGAGGCGCGCAGCCGCCTCACCGAGGCCAACCTGCGCCTCGTGGTCTCGATCGCCAAGAAGTACGCCAACCGCGGCCTGCCGCTGCTCGACCTCATCCAGGAGGGCAACCTGGGGCTGATCCGGGCCGTCGACAAGTTCGACTACCGGCGCGGCTTCAAGTTCTCGACCTACGCCACCTGGTGGATCCGCCAGGCCGTCCAGCGCGCCATCGCAGACCGCGGCCGCACGGTCCGGATCCCGGTCCACCAGGCCGAGCTGATCGGCAAGATGGTCCGCGTCGCCGACCGCCTGCGCGCCGAGCTCGGCCGCCAGCCGGACGAGAACGAGATCGGCCTCGAGATGGGCCTCGACAAGGAGCGGGTCAGCTGGCTCTTCCAGGTCGCCCAGGAGCCTGTCTCGCTGGAGACCCCGGTCGGCGAGGACGGCGATTCCGAGCTCGGGCAGTTCATCGAGGACCGCAGCACCCCCACGCCCCACGACGAGGTCGCGCGCACTCTGATGCGGGACGAGGTCGAGGACGTGCTGGACACGCTGCCGGCGCGCGAGCGCCGGGTCATGCAGCTGCGCTTCGGGCTGATCGACGGCCATCAGCGCAGCCTGGACGAGGTCGCCGGCCGGCTCGGCGTCAGCCGCCAGGCCGTGCGCGAGATCGAGCGGGCCGCGCTGGGCCGGCTCAAGGCGGGGGCGGCGGACCGCCTCAGGGAGTTCGCGACCCCGGCCGCGTGAGCACCGGCCTCGATCTCGACCGCGTCCGCAAAGGCAAAGGGAGGATTCACCTCACCGCGCCCGGCGCCGGGTCGAGCGAGGTGCGCACCCTCTGCGGTCAGACCTTTCCGCCTGGCGCCTACCAGGTGGTCGAGGCCGAGGCCGACTGCAGCATCTGCCAGCGCCGGCGCAAGGACCCTGCCATCGTGAGCTCCGCGTACTTCACGGGCGACGCCGGCTCGCGCCTGCTCGAGCTCTCACTGGAACAGGCGCGGGAGCGGCGCGAGCAGCGGGCATCGGAGCCACC
>DATCNF010000462.1:0-6887 GCA_036565325.1 Candidatus Dormiibacterota bacterium
GTCGTGCTGGAGGTCGTCGTCGATGGTGACGATCACCGGCATCGCCGCCGCCAGCACGCCCTGCAGCGTGGCCGGATGCTGGCCGAAGTTCCGCATCAGCCGGATGCCGGTGACGTTGGAGCGCTCCGCGGCCTCGCGCTCGATGGCGGCCCAGGAGCCGTCGCTGCTGCCGTCGTCGACGAGGATCACCTCGTGCGCGCCTGGCAGAGCATCGGCGATCTGGCTGACCAGCCGGTGCACGGTGGCCTCGCTGTTGTAGACGGGTACCACGACGGAGATGCCCGCGGGGGCGGGCGCCAGGCTCACTGTGCGGCGGATTCTAGTCACGACCTTCCCGGATGACACTCCCTGGAAAACAAAAATGGGGGGAGCCGAAGCTCCCCCCGGAACTGATGTCGGTCTAGGTGCCGGCGGCCGTCCAGGTGAGATGCCAGCCCCATGAGTTGGCATCGGCGGGCGTGAAGCTCCGCTGGTCGATGAACACGACGTAGATGTTGAAACCGCTCGGGCTTGCGTTGTAGACGACCGACCCGCCCGTGGTCAGGACGCACATGCTCTCGCCGCCCAGCGAGACGGTGTAGTTGGGCGTGTTCTGGAAGCCGGCGGCGGTGGTATCGACGTGCACCACGACGATGTAGCTGTTGTAGACCCGCCACGCGGTCGAGCCGTCGACGGTCGCGCCGGAGACGAAGCGAACCGCCTGGCCGTTGAGGTTGGTGGCGGAGAGCCCGTTGGGGCCCTGGGGGCCGGTGTCACCTTTCGGGCCCTGAGGGCCCTGGGGACCGGCGGCGCCGGTGGCGCCGGTCGCGCCCATGGAGCCGGTGTCGCCCTTGCCGCCCTGGGGACCCTGTGGGCCGGCAGGACCTGCGGGACCCTGAGCGCCCGTTGCGCCCGCGGGACCTTGGGCACCCTGCTCATTCCAGGAGACTGCGTGCTCGCTCGGATTGCAGGCGCCGCTGGTGAGAAGGCGCAGCTGGCCCTGCGGGCCATAGCAGGCATTGATTACCGAAGAACCCGTGGCGAAAGCGGCGGTGCTTGCCAGGGCGCCGGTCAGCGCGGCGCCGATGACGGCCCCGGCCAGGAATGAGCGGTTACGAAACATGACGCTTGGACCTCCCTCCGATCGAGATTAGGAATGAATGAAGTGAACTCGGGGGTCTAAGCGTGCGAGGAGCGGCAATCTTGCGATCTCAGGACCCCGCATTGAGAGGGGCACAGTCGGGTGCTACTCTCCGCGGCGCCCACCGCTCGCAAGGCACTCCCCACCACCAACGTTGCAGAACTCGACAGAAGTGGCCATCCCGACCTCCCTGGCTGAAGCCGCCCACGGAGCCTCGCAGCCGCTCGCACGGCGGCGCAGTCCTCGTAGGCACGTCGTTGTCGTGATGCCCGCCTACAACGCAGCCCGGACCCTGCTCTCCACGTGTGCGGACATCCCGCCTTACGTCGTCGACGAGGTGATCCTGGTCGACGACCACAGCCGTGACGACACCGTCGGCGTCGCTCGCTCGCTGAAGCTCCGCGTCATCGCCCATCCCCACAACGTCGGCTACGGCGGCAATCAGAAGACGTGCTACCTGGAGGCGCTGCGCCGGGGTGCCGAGGTGGTCGTGATGCTGCACCCGGACGGGCAGTACGACCCGGCGATCCTGGGCCGGATGGTCGAGGTGATCCGCTCGGGCCAGGCCGACCTGGTGCTGGGCTCGCGCTTCCTGGTCAAAGGCAATGCTCGCCGGGGCGGGATGCCTTGGTGGAAGCGGCTCGCCAACAAGTTCCTGAGCGGGTGCGAGAACCTGGTGCTCGGCTTGAACCTCTCCGAGTACCACACCGGGTACCGCGCCTACAGCCGGCACTTCCTGGAGACGGTGCCCTTCCTCCGCAACTCCAACGACTTCGTCTTCGACACCCAGGTGCTGGTCCAGGCCGCCGCCTTCAAGATGCGAGTGGCCGAGGTGCCGGTGGCGACCAGGTACTTCGCAGAGGCGTCGTCGGTGAACCTCCGCGTCAGCACGGTCTACGGCCTCAAGACCATGGCCACGCTCGCCCGCCTCCTCCTGCACCGGGCGGGACTGCGCTGGCGCCTGCTCGAGCCCTGATCGCCCCGGCGGCCACCGCCCCGCGCTGGGGGCTGCCCGCGGTGGTGGTGGCGGCCGCTGCGGGCCTGGTGCTGATCGCGATCTTCGACCTCGGGCCGCCGCTTGCCTTCAACGACGACTGGGACTTCGCCTGGAATGCGCGCCACTTCTGGTGGCCGCCCCGCGAGTTCCCGGCGGGCTCGGCGCTGGCGCTGGTGCACGTCGGATTCGGCTGGCTGGTCACCCTCGGGCACACCGACCAGCGGCTGCTGCGCCTGAGCGAGCTGCCCTTCGTGGTGCTGGCGATGGCGAGCTCCGGCGCCATCGCCCGGCGCCTGGGAGCGACGCTCGCCTGGAGCTGGGTCGCCGCCGCCGCCCCGCTCGCCTGTCCTGTCTTCACGGTCGACGCCACGTCCTTCATGAGCGACATCCCCTACGTGGCCCTGCTGATGGCAGCGGCCTGGGGCGGGGTGGCCTGGGTCGGCTCGGGCAGCCGCCGGGGGATGGCGGCCTGCGTCGCCTTCGCCTTCCTGGCCGGCCTCCAGCGCCAGGTCGGCCTCGCCATCCCGGTGGCGATGGCGCTGGCCCTGCTGCTGGCGAGGCCCCGGCCCCGACTCGACTGGCTGGCGCTGGCGGCCATGTGGGCGCTGGCGGCGGTGGCCGAAGTCGGCCCGCTCGCCCTCCACCTGGTGCCGCCCACGCAGGGCAACCGGCTGGACGCCATCGCGCGCCTGAACGCCGGCCCCCGGATCGCCGACCTGCTCTACCTGCCGGGCATGGTGGGCCTGGGCCTGCTGCCTTTCGGCGCCGGCCTCTGGACCGCTTTCGGAGCCGGCTGGAAGCGGCGGGGCCAGCTGGTGTTCACCTACCTGCTCCTGCAGGGGCTGCTCTTTGCCGTCGGCGGGCTGAACATCTTTCCGGGCAACGTCTTCGTACCCCGCTCCTTGAACTGGACTTACCTCGGGCTTGTCCTCAGCAAGCCTCAGATCTTCCCGATCTGGGCCTTCATCCCCCTGGAGGCGGCCGCGGTGGCCGCCGTCGTGGGCATGATCTGGCGGCACCGGCTGTGGCAGCCCGGATCGCGGCAGCCCGCGAGCTGGCTCCTGCTGCTGCTGGCGCTGACCCAGTTCCTGCCCACCCTGTTGGTCATCTACGTGGGGATCGACCGCTACTACCTGCCGGTGATAGCACCCCTGGTGCCCCTGGCCGCGGTCGCCGCCTCGAGGACGCTGCGCCCCGCGCTGGCCCTGGGGTACGCGGCCCTCGCGATCGTGGCCGGGCTGAGCTTCTATGCAGTGGGCGAGCAGGACTACGAGGCCTGGCAGCAGGCGCGGGACCAGGCCGCGCGACTGGCCTATCAGCAGGTCGACCCCCTGCAGGTGAACGCAGGCTACGAGGCCAACGCCGTCTACGGCGAGATCCCGTACTACGACCGGACCGGCCAGGACCTCAGCAACCTGGGGGTCACGGGTGCCTACGACTTCAGCCTCGACGGCCCCCAGCACCCGGCGCTGAGGTTGGAGTTCGCGCCCTACGACGACCCCCGACCCGGGGTCAGCTACACCTCGCTGGCCTCGGGCCGCGTCGTCATCGTGCCGGCGACCCCTCCGCCGTAGCAGAGCGCCAGCAGCCCGGCCGCGAAGAGCAGGACCGGCCAGGGTCCGAGCGCCGCCGCCGCGTAGCAGGCGAGCACGCCGAAGCCGGCCCAGGCCCAGCGCAGCCTGCCGCCTGACCGCAGCAGCAGCCAGGCTGCCGGCACCAGGGCCAGGAAGTCGGTGGCATTGTGGTAGGGCGCCGCCAGCAGCGTGCCGGCGATCCCGGCGGCGAAGGCGGTCTCGACGGCAGCCGGGCGTGCGCGGGCCCGCCAGGCGGCCAGCAGGGCGGCCACCAGCGCCGCCGCCTGGAGGATCGCCGCCAGCGGCGCCGGCGCGACCAGGCGCAGGGTCCAGAGCAGGTTGGCGGCACGGCCGCTCTCCTGGGCCAGGTCGGAGCGCAGCTGGGCTGCTCCGTCGGCGCCCAAGGTGGCCAGCGAGACGGCGGCCAGCACGGACATGGCGGCGATGGCGACCACGCCCACCCGGACCTCGGCGGCCACCAGCAGCGCCACCGGCACCAGCACCGCCACCTGCGGCTTGATCGCAAGCAGCGCCAGCGCCAACCCGGCCAGCGTCCGGTGCCCACGGACCAGGAGCACCCAGCCCAGCAGGCAGGCGGCACCCATGAGGAGCGCGAGATTCCCGTTCTGCACCGCCAGGAGCACCGGGTAGAGGGTGGCGCCGGCCGCCACCACCACGATCCGCGCCAGGCCGCGCGCCGGGGCCGCCAACCACCCCAGCGCGAGGAAGGCGGCGGCCCCCACGCCTGACCAGATCCAGAAGGCAAGATCCAGCGGCAGCACCGCCAGGGGCACCACCAGCCAGGCCGCCGGGGGCGGGCTCACGAAGTAGCGCCGCCAGTCGAACACGTCGCCCGGTCGCGCCTGGAGGAAGAATTCGCGCTGCCGGCCGAGGTCGTAGATGTGCGACCAGCCGTCGTGCAGCCCGACCTTGGCGCCCACGTAGTAAAGGCCGAAGTCCAGGGCGTCGATGGTGCGTGGGAAGTGGCCGAAGAAGAGCGGCAGGTAGATCAGCGCCAGCCAGAGCCCCAGCACCAACGCCGCCGCGACCAGCCAGACGGGCGGCCGCGGCCATCTCGACATCGGCGCGCAGAGTAGCCCAATACACTTAGATCGCATGCCCGCCAGCGAATACGACGTGCTCGTTCTGGGCGGTGGCATGGGCGGCTACGTGGCCGCCATCCGGGCCTCTCAGCTGGGCCTTAAGACGTGCGTCGTGGAGGCCTCCAAGCTGGGCGGCACCTGCCTCCACGTGGGGTGCATCCCGACCAAGGCGCTCCTGGAGTCCTCAGGCCTTTTCCACAAGGCCGGCCGCGAGGAGTTCGGGCTCACCGCCGAGAAATTGGGCTTCGATTTCACGCGCATCGCGACGCGCCGCGACAAGGTGGTCGACCAGCTCTTCCGGGGCGTCCAGGGCCTGATGCGCAAGAACCGGATCGACGTGGTGGAGGGCCGCGGCCGGCTCGCCGATCCGCGCACGGTGGCGGTCGACGGCCAGCAGCTCAAGGCACGCCGGGGGGTGATCGTGGCCACCGGCTCGCGCCCGCGGGGCCTGCCCGGCGTGGAGTTCGACGGCGAGCGGGTGATCAACTCCGACCACGCGACGCTCGCCGCCAAGCTGCCCAAGTCCGTGGTGATCGTGGGCGCGGGGGCGATCGGGGTCGAGTTCGCGACCCTCTACCACCAGCTGGGGGTGCCGGTGACCCTGGTCGAAGCCCTCGACCGCCTGGTGCCGCTGGAGGACCCCGACGTCTCCGCCGAGGTCGCCAAGCAGTTCAAAGGGGCGGGCATCCGGTTCCGCACCGCGGCCCGGGTCAAGGCCGTCGAGGAGACCAGGGACGGCGTCCACGTGGCCTTCGAGGAGGGCGAGCCGCTGGAGGCCGGGAAGCTGCTGGTGGCGATCGGCCGGGAGCCGCTCTCAAAGGACATCGGCCTGGATGCGGCCGGCGTCAAGATCGGCAAGGGCGGCTTCGTGGAGGCCGACGAGTGGATGCGCACCAGCGCCGAGGGCGTGTGGGCGATCGGCGACCTGGTCGGGGGCTTCCTGCTCGCCCACGCGGCCGCTCACGAGGGCATCGTGGCGGCCGAAGACATCGCGGGCCAGCGCGCCACGCCCATGGAGCAGGACCTGGTCACCCGCACCACCTACTCGCAACCCCAGATCGCGTCCGTCGGCCTCACCGAGCCGCAGGCCAAGGAGCGCGGCCTGGAGGTCAAGGTCGGCAAGTTCCCCTTCCTGGCCAACGGCCGGGCTCTCATCCACGGCGAGCCCGGCGGCTTCGCCAAGCTGGTGGTCGACGCCAAGAGCGGCCAGCTGCTGGGCGCCCACATCGTCGGCGTGGAGGCGACCGAGCTGATCGCCGAGCCGGCGCTGGCCCGGCTCTTCCAGGGCGACGCCTGGGAGGTCGGTCGCAACATCCATCCTCATCCCACGTTGAGCGAGGTCATCGGCGAGGCTGCGCTGGCCGTCGATGGCGCGGCTATCCACATCTAGCAAAAGGAGAGATTTGGCGACCACGCGCGAGCGCGCAAAGCAGCAGGAACATGGCTTCGACCCGCAGTGGCACTTCCAGGAGCCCGTCGACTGGCGCGACACCGACATCGACGAGAAGACGCTCAAGGAGTGGTTCCGCTACATGCTCCTGGGGCGCCAGATCGACTATCGCTGCCAGGTCCTCAACCGCCAGGGCCGGGCCCCTTTCATCATCTCCTGCGCCGGCCATGAGGCCGCCCAGATCGGGGTCGCCTGGCCGCTCAAGCCCAAGTACGACTGGATCTCGCCCTACTACCGCGACATCGTCCTCTGCTTCAGGATGGGCCTGACGCCGCTCGACCTCATGCTCTCGGTCCTGGCCAAGCCGGCCGACCCGGCCTCGGGGGGCAAGCAGACCCCGGGCCACTTCTCCGACACCCGCCTCAACATCATCTCGGGCGGGTCGCCGCTGGCGACCCAGATGGTGCACGGGGCGGGCGCCGCCTTCGCGCTCAAGATGGACCACACCGACAAGGTCGTGATGACCTGCTACGGCGAGGGCGCCGGCGCCGAAGGCGACGCCCACGAGGCGTTCAACTTCGCCGCCATCTACAAGCTGCCCGAGATCTTCGTGATGCAGAACAACGGGTTCGCGATCTCGACGCCCTACAGCAAGGAGTACGCGATCGAGCACGGCGCTCAGCGCGCGGCCGGCTACGGCTTC
>DATCNF010000463.1:0-2354 GCA_036565325.1 Candidatus Dormiibacterota bacterium
GGCGATGGCGGCGCAGCGGGCGAGCACCTGCAGGTCGCGCTCAATGTCGCGCTGCCGGCAGAGGGCTCCGATGACGAGTGTGTTGCCGACCAGCCGGTGGTAGGCGAGGGAGGTGATGCGGTTAAGGTCGACGATGGCGTCGGGGCGCGCCAAGCGGAGGTTGAGCATGGGCATCAGGCTCTGGCCGCCTGCGAGGGGCCTTGCGTTTTCGCCCAGGGCGGCCAGCAGCTGGACCGCCTGGCTGACCTCGGTGGGAGCGTGGTATTCGAAAGGCGCCGGTTTCATCGCATCGCCTCCTGCGCACGCGCGGCGTCGGTGATCGGTGGCGTGCGGTCGGCGCGGCGCATCCGGTTGCTCAGCTGCGGCGAGGCGCCGAAGGCCCAGATGACCCGGGCCCGCACTCCGCTCATGGGATTGGGCCAGTACTTGGTCAGCCGGTCGTAGTGGCGCGCCCAGGCCTGTGTGGCCTCGGTAGTGGGCCGTACCGCGCGCTCCCAGGCGACGAGCGCCGCGGGCACGTCATCGGTGTTCTCCAGGAAGGTGACCAGGGAGCGGGCGTTGGACATGGCCAGGTTGCTGCCCTGGCCGAGCGTCGGCGGCAGGGCGTGGGCGGCGTCGCCGAGCAGCGCCACCTTGCCCTTCGACCAGGCGTGCGCCTGCACCCAGCTGTAGTAGGCCTTGTAGGGCTCGGACCGCCGGAGCAGCTCGAAGACATCTCGGAGGTGCGGGAAATGGTCGCTCCACGACTCCACGTTGACTGGGACTTCGGAGCCCGCGACATCGCCCTCCGGGCAGGCCATGTAGCAGTAGGTGTGATCGGGCCCGCAGGCAGCGAGTGCGATCCGGCGGCGCCGGGACCAGTACTCGGTCGACATCGGCTCCGGCGTCAGCGCGCGCCCGGGCAGCAGGAAGCGGATCGAGGTCGTGGGCAGGCGGCGCTCCAGCTTGGTCAAGCCCAGCGAGCTGCGCACCGCGGAGTGGTGGCCGTCGGCCCCGATCACGAGGTCGGCCTTGCGCTCATCGCCGTCCTCGCCGGTGAGCACGCCTCGGGGGTGCGCGGACCTGATGGTCGATCCGGTGCGAATCTCGACCCCGGCCCGGCGCGCGGCGCCGTGCAGGACCTCGATCGGCGCCTGGCGCGGGAAGCTCCAGCGCCGCGTGTTGGGACCGGACAGATCGCGCTCCTGCATGACGCGCTCGCGATGGTCGACCATGCGGTCGCGCAGGAGCCGCTCGCCTTTGGGCGCCAGCTCCTCCATCAGCCCCGCCTCCTCCAGCACGACCAGCCCGTTGTTGTGCAGGAAGATGCCGGCGCCGATCTCGCGCACGACTTCCGAGTGCTCGTGGAGGGTGACGGACCAGCCACGCTGGGCGAGCAGGGTGGCCATCATCAGCCCGGCGTAGCCGCCGCCCGCGATCTCGGCGTGCTGGCCCTTTGTCACAGAGCCACGCTGCCGATCTCGTCCAGCTGCTCGGCCGACGCGACCGCGGCCACGGCGCTCTCCTGGAGATGGGTGACGAGTGCGGCCGCGGCGGCTTGGCGATCGCCCCGCCGGCAGGCGGCCAGGATGGCCTGGTGGTCGGCGGCCGCCTGCTCGGTGACATCGGCCGCCTGGTAGGCGCGCTCGACGTAGTAGGAGACCGCCGACCGGAGCTGTCCGATGAGCTCGGCCAATTTGGGCATTTGGGCCGCCTCGTAGAGCTCGGCGTGGAACTGACGGTTGAGATCCACCCGCTCGGCGCTGGTCCTGGCCGCCCGCATGTCCTGGGTCAGGGTGTCGAGTCGGGCGTAAACGGCGGCGTCCAGGTTGGGGATCGCCTCGGTCACGGCCAGGGCTTCGAGGGCCTTGCGGATCTCGTAGATCTCCCGGATCTGGTCGGGTGTGGGGCGAGCCACGACGGCGCCGCGGTTGGGGTCGATGCGCACGAAGCCCTGGGCGACCAGGACCTGGAACGCCTCGCGAACGGGGGTGGTGCTGGTGGCGAAGAGGTCGGCCACCTCGCGCTGGGAGATGCGCTGGCCCGGCACCATCAGGCCCCGTTCGATCCGGGTGCGAACGAGCTCGGCGATCTGCTCGGCAGTCCGGCGCACCCGGACACGGTATGCGATTTCGCACACCGGGTGGGAGGAATCCCCCTCCCCCGCGGGGAGGGTTGGGGTGGGGAGCGTATGACTTGCACAATTCCGGGGGTGAGCCGGCGGGCCTGGATTGCCTTCGTCACGGTCGCGATCCTGTGGGGCGTTCCGTACCTGTTCATCCGGATCGCAGTGACCGACGTATCGCCGGTGGTCATCGCGTGGGTGCGGGTGGTGATCGCAGCGATCGTGCTGCTGCCGTTCGCGGCTTCGCGAG
>DATCNF010000464.1:0-1925 GCA_036565325.1 Candidatus Dormiibacterota bacterium
CAGCCCCCGCCCTCGGCAGGCGCGCCCTCGGTAGCGCCACCTCCGCCAGCGGCACCGCCGCCACCACCCGCGCCGCCGCCGGCGAAGGACACCGGCGGCTGGACGCCGCCCACCACGCTCTCGCCTGCGCCGCCGGCCCGGCCCCAGCCCGAGATCGCGCCGACCACCCCTCCCGCGCCGGCCCAGCCGGCCGCCACCCGCCAGGGCGCGATCGACAAAGCGGTCGCGGACACCAAGGTGACCGCCGTGACCAGGAGCGCCGCCAAGCTTCTCCCTTACAGCGAGCTCAAGAAGGCGGGCAACCGCACCCTGGCCTCGGACACCCTCACCCCAGACGCTCAGATCTGGGTGGTCGCGGTGGCGGGCACCCTGACCAACCTCGCCGAGCCCGTGACTGGACACACCGTGGCGTACCTGGCGAGCGACCAGCGCGCCGGCATCGGCTACGACATCCACTCCGGCTCCGGCTGGCCGGCCTGGTTCGACGACCTCCCCGACCAGGCGACCGACTAAAACTCGCCATCGGCGGCGGCCTGGCGCTGCTGGCCGCCTTCCTCGTCTACCAGGCGACACGCCAGGGCCAGGAGCCGCTGCTCCCGTTCGGGGTCTTCAGCGACCGCAACTTCACCCTCATGACGGTGGTGATGTGCGGCCTGGGCTTTGCCATGGTCGGCTTCTTCCTGCCTCTCACCATCTACCTGCAGTCGGTGCTCGGCCTCAGCGCCGTCGACGCCGGGCTCACCATCGCCCCTCAGCCCATATCCATGTTCGTGGCCTCAGGCATCGCCGCCGGGCTCAGTCAGAAGGTCAGCGGCAAGTACCTGCTGATCCCCGGCCTGCTCAGCTTCGCGGCCGGCATGGCCGACGTGATCTGGGCAGCCCACGCAGACGCCGGGCGCTGGGCCTTCCTGCCCGGCCTGATCGCCAGCGGGATCGGGCTCGGGTTCACCTGGACCCCGGTTTTCAGCCTGGCCACCCGCGACCTCCAGCCGCACCTGGCCGGGGCCGCGTCGGGGGTCATCAACACCATCCAGGAGCTCGGAAGCGTGGTCGCCAGCGCCGTGATCGGCGCGGTGCTCCAGGACCGCCTGGCCCGCAATCTCCACCTCCCGGCGGGGGTGCCCGTGGAAGTCGCGCGCGGCCTGCAGCGGGTGACCCACGCCGTGTTCGCGCAGGCCTTCGTCGACGCCATGCGACCGGCCCTGCTGCTGACCGTGTGCGTCATGGTGGCCGCCGCGATCGCCGCCGGCGCGGTCCGCAAGACGCCCCTACACTTGCCGGCGTGGTCGGCGAGTTCCGAGGCTGGACCGAGGACTTCCAGCGCTTCTTCATCGGTCTCGGGATAGACAACAGCAAGAAGTACTTCGAGGCCCATCGCAAGACCTACGAGCAGAAGGTGCGCGACCCCATGGTCGCGCTCCTTCGCTCGCTCGAGACCGAGTTCGGGCCCAGCAAGGTCTCGCGGCCATACCGGGACATCCGCTTCTCCAAGGACAAGTCGCCCTACAAGACCAACATCTACGGCCACTCCGCCGGGGGTTACGTGTCCCTGGACGCGAAGGGCCTGGTCACCGGGGGCGGACACTACGAGCTCTCGCCGGAGGCACTGTCCAGGTACCGGGATGCGGTGGCCACGGACACTACCGGCAAGCCCCTGGCGGAGATCGTCGAAGGCCTGGAGGGCCGAGGCTACGAGGTGGGCGGCGAGGAGCTCAAACGCGTGCCCAGCCCCTACCCGCAGGATCACCCTCGCGCGCGTCTGTTGAGGCATAAGCGCCTCTTCTACTGGAAGACTCTCGGGCTGCAGCCCTGGCTGGGTACGCCCGAAGCGCGCGACCACGTGGCGGCGGCCTGGCGCGACGGCGCGGAGCTAGACGCCTGGTTCCGGAAGCAAGTCGGCTAGCACTCCCCCTCCCCTCCGGGGA
>DATCNF010000465.1:0-1831 GCA_036565325.1 Candidatus Dormiibacterota bacterium
CCGCCGGAGCAGAGTGTTGGCCGCCACCCCGCCGCAGACGACCACCTCGCGGGGCCCTCGCGCCTGGATGGCGGCGTGGAGCTTGGCCAGCAGGGACTCGACCACCGAGCGTTCGAAGGCGGCGGCCAGGTCCGCCCGATCCTGAGCCCCCACGAAATCTAGCGATTTCGCGGGGACCCCGCTTGGATTTGGGGGGCCTCCCCCCCGACCCCCCTGTAACGGCTGGCCGAGATCGCGCAGCCGGTAGAGGAGCGCCGTCTTGAGGCCGCTGAAGCTGTATTCAAGGCCCGGCAGCGCAGGCACCGGCAGCACCTGCCGGGCCGGGTCGCCGGTGCGTGCCAGCCGGTCCAGGGCGGGGCCGCCCGGGTAGCCGAGGCCGAGCATCCGGGCCGCCTTGTCGAAGGCCTCGCCGGCGGCGTCGTCGCGGGTGCGGCCGAGCACCTCGAACTCGCCGTGGCGCGGCATCCAGACCAGGTCCGAATGCGCGCCGCTCACGACCAGGGCCAGCAGCGGCGGCTCCAGGTCGGGCTGCGCCAGCAGCGCCGCGTAGACGTGGCCCCAGAGGTGGTTGACGCCGGCCAGCGGCTTGTCCCAGGCTGCGGCCAGGCCTTCGGCGAGGCCGGTCCCCACCAGCAGGCAGCCGATCAGGCCGGGGCCGCGGGTGACGGCCAGCAGGTCGATATCCGCGGGCTGGGTGCCGGTGCGCTCCAGGGCGGCCTCGATCAGGCCGGGGAGCTTCTCGAGATGGGCCCGGGCGGCAACCTCAGGCACCACGCCGCCGAATCCGGCGTGCAGCGCCTCCTGGGAGTGGATGAGGTTGACCAGCACCTCGCGCCCGCGCACGAGCGCGACCGACGACTCGTCGCAGCTGGACTCGATGCCGAGGGTGAGCAGAAAGGCTTACTCGGCGGGCGGGAGCAGCTCGCGCCGGAGGCCCTGGACGTCGGACTGGATGCGGCCCAGGTTCTCCTCGAAGGCGCGCCGGAAGCGCGGCGAGTAGATGGAGTCCGACCACATCACGATGGCGTCCTCGCCGTTGTCGGTGTAGTAGCCCTTGCGGCGCCCGATCACCTTGAACCCGAAGGCCTCGTACATCTTCATGGCGTTGTCGTTGGAGGTCCGCACCTCGAGCGTGACCCACTTGGCGCCCATGTCGTAGGCCGCCTGCACGAGGGCCGCGAAGAGCACCCGGCCGAAGCCGCTGTGCTGGATGTCATGACGCACGCCGATGGTGGTCACGTGGGCCTCGTCGTACATGCGCCACATGCCGGCGTAGCCGACGATCTCGTCGTCCCGCTGCCGCCGGAGCACGATGTAGTGGGCGCTGTTGCGGGAAGCCAGCTCGCGGTAGTAGGCGTTGCGCGGCCAGGGGGTGGAGAAGATGTCGCGCTCGATGATCTGAACGGCCGGCACGTCGGCCTCGCGCATCGGCTCGATCATCAGCTGCTCGCGAATCTGGACCATCAGTCAACCGCCCCGAACGACTGGACGTACCGGAGCGCGACCCTATCATAGCCAAGCTCGATCGCCGTTCCCGAGATCGCAAGAGCGGCCGCGCCGAAACTGCGCAGGCCCGCCTCGGCCAGCAGCGGGAGGCGCAGCCGGGCGGCCGTGGCCGGCCGCAGCCAGCCCACGGCGGCGCCCGCGCCGGGGATCGCCGCGGCCTCGGCGATCCCCTCCTCCCCGCCCGGAGTCCGGTAGTAGACCCGCCCCCGGCCGGCTTCCGCCACCCCGGTCACGGGCGCGCCGGGCGCCCGCGCCTGCTGGAGCTCGAGCGTGCCGTAACCGAGCAGCGGGATCCGGCTGCCCAGGGCCACGCCCAGTGCGTAGG
>DATCNF010000466.1:0-5675 GCA_036565325.1 Candidatus Dormiibacterota bacterium
CACCTGGACCGAGTGGTGGCCGCTAGCAAGGGGATCGCGGCGGTGGTCGGCTTCGTCGACCTCGACCTGGACATCTACAACGCCGCCTTCGTCGCGTTCGATGGCGAGCTGCGCGGGGTCTATCACAAGGTCTACCTGCCCAACTACGGCGTCTTCGACGAGGAGCGCTACTTCCAGCGCGGGCGGCGCTCTCCGATATTCGTGATCGGGGGCGTGCGAGTGGGCGTCTCGATCTGCGAGGACGCCTGGTACCCGGCCGGCCCGGTCTCGCTGCAGGCCGCCGCCGGGGCCGAGCTGCTCGTCAACATCAACGGCTCCCCGTACCACCGGGACAAGCGCGTGACCCGGGAGACCATGATCGCCACCCGCGCCATGGACTCCCGCGCCTTCATGGCCTGGGTCAACCTGGTCGGCGGCCAGGACGAGCTGGTCTTCGACGGCAACAGCCTGGTCTTCGGTCCCGAGGGCCAGCTGATCGCGCGCGCCCCCTCCTTCGAGGAGGAGCTGCTGGTCGCCGACCTCGACATCGGCTCGGTCTTCGGCGAGCGCCTCCACGACACCCGTCTCCGGCGCGAGGCCCAGGGGCCCATCCACGTCGACCTCGAGGTCAGCCAGGTCACCGTCAGCGAGCAGCCGCGGCCGGCCCCCAAGGGCGCGCGCCTGGCGCCGCTCAGCACACCCCTGGAGGGCGCCGCCGAGGTCTACCAGGCCCTGGTCCTGGGCACCGGCGACTACCTGCGCAAGGCGAGCCCCTACCAGAAGGCGGTCCTCGGCCTCTCGGGCGGGATCGACTCCGCGCTCACGGCGGCGGTGGCGGTCGACGCCATCGGCGCCAGGAACGTGACCGGGGTCCTGATGCCCTCGCGGCACAGCTCCAAGGAGTCCCTGGTGGACGCGGGCGCGCTGGCGGAGGCGCTCGGCATCCAGACCCTGGAGATGCCGATCGAGCTCGCCCATCAGGCGTTCGAGAAGACGCTGGAGCGGCCCTTCCAGGGCACCCGGCCGGGCGTCGCCGAGGAGAACATCCAGGCTCGGATTCGGGGAGTGCTGCTGATGGCGCTCTCCAACAAGTTCGGCTGGCTGCTGCTCACCACCGGCAACAAATCGGAGATCGCGACCGGCTACTGCACGCTCTACGGCGACATGGCGGGGGGCTTCGCGGTCCTCAAGGACATCCCCAAGACCCTGGTCTACGAGCTCGCCCGCTACCGCAACTCCGTCGACGGCCAGGTCATCCCCGAGCGCGTCCTGACCAAGCCGCCCAGCGCCGAGCTGCGGCCCGGCCAGAAGGACTCCGACAGCCTGCCGCCCTACGAGGTCCTCGACCCCATCCTCCAGGGTTACGTAGAGGACGACCGCAGCTTCGAGGAGCTGGTCGGCGCGGGGCATCCGGCAGAGGTGGTCAAGCGCGTCATCCAGCTGGTCGACGCCAGCGAGTACAAGCGGCGCCAGGGGGCCCCCGGGGTCAAGATCACGCCGCGCGCCTTCGGCCGCGACCGGCGGATGCCGATCACCAACCGGTACCGGCCCAACGGCGTCCCCGCCGACGCTCCCAAGCCCGGGCCCGCGGGGATAGGTAGCTAGGCTTAAAGCCGTATTGGCCGCATACGACGTCGCGATCGTGGGCGGAGGCCCGGGCGGCTACACTGCTGCCATTCGCGCCGCCCAGCTGGGCGCCCGGACCGCGATCGTGGAGAAGGACCGCCTCGGCGGCACCTGCGTGGTCCGGGGCTGCATCCCCACCAAGGCCATGCTGCAGTCGAGCGAGGTCTTCGGGACCATCGCCACCCACGGCGCCGAGCTGGGCGTCGTCGCCGACCGGCTGAGCTTCGACTACCCCGCGGCCAAGAAGCGGCAGGTCCAGATCGTCGATTCGCTGGTCAAGGGCGTGGAGACGCTCATGAAGTCCAACGGCGTCGACTACCTGCGCGGCCACGGCGTACTCGGCAAGAGCGGCAAGGTCACGGTCGACGGGCAGGAGATAACGGCGCGCGACATCGTCGTCGCCACCGGTTCCCGGCCCTCGACGATCCCGATCCCCGGGGTCGAGCTGACCATCGACTCCGACCGCATCCTGGAGCTGCAGGAAGCCCCCAAGCGCCTGGCCGTGATCGGCGGCGGCGTGGTGGGCATGGAGTGGGGCGCCCTCTTCGCGAGCCTGGGCACCGAGGTCACGGTGCTGGAGGCGCTGCCCCAGATACTGCCCATGGTCGAGGCCGACCTGGTCCAGCTCTACCGCCGTCACTTCGAGAAGATGGGCGGCCGCATCCAAACCAGCGCCAAAGTCTCCGAGGTGGCCAAGGTCAAGGGCGGGCTCAGCGTCCGCTTTGACGTGGCGGGCCAGGCCGACGGGGTGGCCGCGGACGTTGTGCTGCTGGCCACCGGCCGCGTCCCGTATATCGAGAAGCTGGGGCTCAAGAACATCGGCGTCGAGCTGGAGAAGGGGCGCGTCATCGTCGACGAGCACCTACGCACCAACGTCGACGGCGTGTGGGCCATCGGCGACGTGATCGGCGGCATCATGCTCGCCCACGTCGCGATGTACGAGGGCGTGTGTGCCGTCGAGAACATCGCCGGCGGGGGCCGGCCCCGCACGCCGGACTACCACGCCACGCCCAACTGCATCTACACCGACCCCGAGATCGCCAACGTCGGTTTCGGCGAAGCCGCCGCCCGTGAGGCGGGATACGAGGTCAACGTCGGCCGCTTCCCGCTGGCCGCCTCCGGGCGCGCCAAGACGCTGGGTCAGACCGAGGGCGCCGTGAAGGTCGTCACCGACGCCAAGACCGGCGTCATCCTCGGCGTCCAGATGGTGGGACCGCACGCCAGCGACGCGATTGCCGAAGCCACCCTGGCGGTGCAGCATCGGCACACCGTGCAGGATCTCGACCTGACCATGCACGCCCACCCCACCATGGCCGAGCCGCTTCTGCAGGCCGCGCTGGCGGCGGAGGGGCGCGCGATCGAGATTCCCAACCGGCGGCGGGTGGTCGCCCTGGACCCCGCCCACCCGACTGCAGTGCAGTCGACCTCCCCCGTGAAGGGGGAGGAGAATCCTTCTGTGGCTCGTCGCGTCGAAACCAGGAAGCCGCAGGCCCGGGCCGAGGTCACCAACGGCGCGGCGCCGGCGATCGCGGTCAAGGATCCGGAGGGGATCAAGCTGGACAAGGCGCATCGCCAGGAGCTGCTCGGCCTCTACCGCCTGATGTTCCTGATCCGCCGCTTCGAGGAGCGGGCGCAGGTCGAGTACACCCGGGCCAAGATCGGCGGCTACTGCCACCTCAACCTGGGCGAGGAGGCGACCGTGGTCGGCGGCATCGTGCCGCTGAAGGCGGGCGACTACATCTACACCTCGTACCGCGAGCACGGACATGCGATCGCGCGCGGGGTCGACCCCAAGTTCGTGATGGCCGAGCTCTTCGGGCGCGAGACCGGCACCTCCCACGGGCGCGGCGGCTCGATGCACATCTTCGATTACAGCCACCGCTTCATGGGCGGCTATGGCATCGTCGGCGGGCACCTGCCGCTGGCCACCGGCGCCGGCTTCTCGATCAAGTACAAGAAAGAGAAGGACGTCGTCTTCTGTATGTTCGGCGACGGCGCCGTCAACATCGGCGCCTTCCACGAGTCGCTCAACTTCTCCAAAGTTCTGAAGCTGCCGATCGTCTGGTTCTGCGTCAACAACCAGTACGGCATGGGCACCCCGGTCGAGAAGGCGTCCGCGGTGTCCGAGGTCTACAAGCGCGCCTGCGCCTACGACATGGAGTCCATCCGCGTCGATGGCATGGACGTGCTGGAGGTGATCAGGCGCACGCACGAGATCGTGGAAAAGACGCGCGCCGACTCCGAGCCCCGTTTCATCGAAGCCGTGAACTACCGCTTCAAGGGCCACTCCGTCGTCGACCCCGACAAGTACCGGTCGGAGGAGGAGAAGGAGAAGTGGCGCAAGGGCGACCCGGTGGTCCGTTTCGAGCACGAGCTCGAGAAGGCGAAGGTGGCGACCGGGGCCGAGCTCAGGGAAGTGCGCAATCAGGTCGAGGCCCAGGTCGACGAGGTGGTCAAGTTCGCCGACGAGAGCCCGGAGCCGCCGGTCAAGGAGCTCTACCGGTTCCTGTACGCGGAGGCCGGCGACCGTGCCTGAGAAGCTGTTCCGCGCCGCGCTCCGCGAGGCGCTCGACGAGGAGATGCAGCGCGACGAGTCGATCTACCTGATCGGTGAGGACATCGGGAAGTTCGGGGGCGCCTATCGCGTGACCGACGGGCTGCTCGACAAGTACGGCGAGATGCGCGTCGTCGATGCGCCCATCGCCGAAGAGGTGATCGTCGGCTGCGCCATCGGTTCGGCGATGACCGGGCTGCGCCCGGTGGTTGAGCTGATGACCATCAACTTCTCGCTGATCGCCTTCGACCAGATCGTCCAGAACGCGGCCAAGATCCGCTACATGTTCGGCGGCGAGGTCGGCGTGCCGATGGTGATCCGGATGCCGGGCGGCGCCGGGCACCAGCTGTCCTCGCAGCACTCCCACAGCTTCGAGGTGCTGTACGGGATGATCCCCGGCCTGATCGTGCTGGCGCCGACCACGCCCGAGGACGCCAAGGGCATGCTCAAGACCGCCATCCGCGACGACAACCCGGTCATGTTCCTGGAGTCGATGAGCCTGTACAACCTGCGCGGCGAGGTGCCGGAAGGCGAATACACGGTGCCCATCGGCAAGGCCGCCATCCGCCGCGAGGGCACCGACCTCACGATCGTCGCCGTCTCCCGGCAGGCGGTGCTGGCGACGGTGGCTGCCGAGAAGCTGGAGGAGGAGGACGTCGACGCCGAGGTCATCGACCTGCGCTCGATCCGGCCGCTGGACTGGAAGACGATCACCGACTCGGTGCGCAAGACCAGCCGGCTGCTGGTGGTCGAGGAAGGCTGGCCGACCTATGGCGTAGGCGCCGAGATCGCGGCCGGCGTCCAGGAGCGCTGCTTCGACGACCTGGACGCGCCGATTCTGCGCCTGGGCGGGGCCGAGGTGCCCATGCCCTACAACCAGCACCTGGAGAAGGCGGCCATCCCGTCCGCGGACGACATCGTGCGTAGAGCGCTCAAGACCATCGGCCGCAACGGCTCGGGGGACCGCAACTAGTGCCTGACGTAAACATGCCGAAGCTGTCCGACACCATGGAGGAGGGCACGGTCCTGGAGTGGAAGAAGCAGGACGGGGCCCAGGTCAAGCGCGGCGACGTTTTGGCCGAGATCGAGTCCGACAAGGCCTCCTTCGAGATCGAGGCCGAGGCCGACGGCGCGCTCCACATCGTGGTCGAGCAGGGCAAGGCGGTGCCGGTCGGCCAGCAGATCGCGACCATCGGCGAGGCGGCGGGCGGAGGCAAGGCCAAGGGGAAGGCGGCGCCTCAGGAGCGCCCGACGAAGCCCAAAGCTGAAAAAGAGCCTGAGGAACAAGAGCAGCCGCAAGAGCGCCTCAGCCCAGCGGCACGCCGTGAGGCGAGTGCCGATGGCGAGAAGGCCTCCCCGTTGGCTCGGCGCCTGGCGCGCGAGCGTGGGGTGGACCTGGCGTCGATAAAGGGCAGCGGCCCAGGCGGCCGGATCGTGAAAGAGGACGTGCTGGCAGCGGCGTCCCCCTCCCCGCAGGGGGGGCGGGCGGGGGGAAGGGCTTTGCCCGGCCCGCCCG